>NZ_NOLI01000021.1:0-74791 GCF_002245975.1 Nostoc sp. 'Peltigera membranacea cyanobiont' 213
GTCCCCAGTCCCCAGTCCCCTGCTTTCTCATCTCCCCACTTCTCGCACTCTCCATCTAAAATCTAAAGTTAATGCGCTATTGACTTGTATACATGACTTTACCCTTTCGTCAACTTTTTCTCTGTAGCTTAGTTAGCGCCTTGGGCCTAGTAAGCATACTGCCAAACTTGAACAGTGCTAATGCTGCTGTAGGTGGTTGCCCGATTCCAGCCCTATCTCGCTTCCAACGCCATAAAGTTGTCCGTGGCGAAACTTTAGAGAGTATAGCGCAGCGCTACAATCTCATTCCTACAACTATTATTGGCATGAATCCAGCTTTGCAGAACGGTGCAATCGCAGCCGTTGGTAGTGTGCTTCAAATTCCTCCCTACAATGGGATTGTAGTTGAAGTACCTCGTGGTGAAACTTGGCGACAAGTGGCAGCACAATACAAAGTTCGTGCTGATAGCCTTTTTGAGGTGAATGGCTGCCAACAAAACCCCAGAATTGTGTTTGTTCCGGGGGTAAATTGGTCGCCCAATGGTGTTATAACTAAAGCCCCTTTACTCAATGATGCCAGTACGCCAAACCGTGCATCTCTGTCTGGATATCCTTTAGCACAAGTAGCAACTCTGGGATTAGCTTACGGGTGGCAAATTAATCCTGCGACAGGTGAAGTTTTCTTCCATAGCGGTGTTGACTTATTAGCACCAGTTGGTAGCAATGTGTTAGCGATCGCGCCTGGAACTGTAGCCTTTGCTAATGACCAAGGCTCTTATGGTAAGTTAGTCATCATTAACCACAGTGGCGGACTTCAAAGCCGCTACGCCCAGCTTGACAGCATCAAAGTTACTGTCGGTCAGCAAATAAAAAAAGGAGACTTACTAGGAACAGTAGGTACCAGTGGAAAACCAAGTTCCACTCAACCGCATCTCCATTTTGAAGTGCGTTCTAGCTCATCTCTAGGTTGGGTAGCAGAAGATCCAAAGGGTTATTTGAAGAAATGAGGTTTGTTTTTAAACGCAGAGGAACGCAAAGGAAATCTCTGCGAAACCTTTGCGAAACCTTTGCGAAACCTTTGCGTTAAAAAAAGAATGCTATATTTTCGCTAGATTTAACGATGTGCATTCCTGCCTCTGCAAACCTTTTAAATGCTGCTTCTGCCTGTTCTGTGTAGTCCACAACACCAGGGACAACAACGGGGGAAGTGGAATCTTCTAACAGATAGATTTTTTGAGCAAGGGTGGTATCTACCTGTTTAATTTCTGTTAATAAATCGTCAATTGTCCAAGCAACGCAATGACTTTTAGCTTGACCGCCAATAATTACTGCATCATATTCTAAAAGTTGTTTAATCAGGCGCGTGTTCTTTTGAGCAAGTGGACGTTGTTCAAAATCTTCTAACACCTCTGGACGTAAGATGGAGTAGTTTTCGGTTAAAGGATTTTCACCTTTGATTTCAAATTGCGTTTGACTCTGACGCGCAATGCCGTGGAAAAATATCGCTTCTTCTACCGATGGAACTAAAGCATGACCAATACCACCCAACATAGAATGATAAGGCCAAACAGTGAGGGGATATTTCCCATCTTGACTAAGTTTTTTAAGGTAATGGTAAGCGTGTTTTTCTAATAATTCATAATCCCCATTAGTAACACTGTTAGCAACTGCTGGGTTAACTTTCCAAATACCTTGTTCAATATCTGCTGGGGTAATGCTAGTCGCGGCTGGAGTGGGATGTTCTCCCGCAGCGTTCACCCAAAAGATCGGATGGAAAATTTGCGTTGCTGTGTGGGTATCTAGAGTAGGTACAATTTTTGTAATTACTCCCAAGTTACGATAAATAAACTCACATAACCTGACGTTATCATCCACCGCCGCATTACCGGATTTTCCACCTACAAATAATTCAAATCCGGGGATGCAGAATGTGTTCTGGACATCAATTAATAGTAAGCAAATGCTGGTTTTATCTAAAGATGCAGGTTTGATGTCGTGTTGTTTTGCCCAGATTTCAGCTTCGGCGGCACGTTCTTGGTAAGGTACGCGCCAGACTTTGCCCACTTCTTCAGGGTTAAAGTGTGGGGGAATTGGTAATTGGGGTGTTATTTGGGTGTTCATAATTACAACCGCTTTTATTCTGTAATAACATCTACAATTTCAATCCTCAAATTTTCTCAAGTCTAAACTTAATAGTATATTTGTATTGCAAAAACCTAAATTTAGCGATCGCTGTCATCCAAACTTCGCAACATCGCCAATCGTCGATCTAACCACTCATCTGTAAACCAACCATAAGGGAAAATATTTATATTCAAGGCAGCTACAAGTATGCAGGAAATTTGGACAAGAATAGAATTCTGGCTCAAAGCTAATACTCCACAAGTTCTTGATACATTGAACCCTGGAGCATCAGAAAGTCAGATAAAGGCAGTAGAAGACGCTCTGCTGATACAGTTTCCTAATGATGTCAAGAGTTCTTACCGTATCCATAATGGACAATCAGGCTACGATTATGGGCTGATTAATGGACGAGAATTTCTATCTCTTGAACGTATTCAAGATGAATGGCAAGTTTGGAAGGAACTTCTAGATGGAGGTAATTTCGATGGTTGTGAAAGTCAGCCAGAACCAGGAATAGGAATTGGTACAGATTGGTGGAGTCCGTTATGGATACCACTAACCTATGACGGTGCTGGCAATCACGATTGTCTAGACTTAGCTCCTGCTAAAGGTGGCAAAGTTGGACAAATTATTCAGATGTGGCACGATGACGGCAAGAGAAAACTCGTCGCTTCAAGTTTTCACAACTGGCTAGAGGAATATGCCACTGGTTTAGAATCTGGTCAATATGTTTTCCATGAATACGGAGGTATAGTCAAAGCGGATAGTATCTGGTGTCTGTAAATCTAGGAGCAACGCAGCTTAGTCTGGTTAAAGCGATCGCACTCTGGGTAGTTACAAAGGCGATACCTGTGGCGGGCTGCGCCAACGCAGTTGCATCGTGTATGAGAATGCGAAAGCGGTAAGGCGTTTTTGCACATTTGGGATGCTCCCGATTTTTAGCTGTTCACAATCTATAAACATCACTACGATGCTTTACTTTGACCACTGTGACTAATAAGAAACCATCTTGTATTTCGTAAATAATTCGATATTTTCCCAATCTGACTCTATATAAATTATCAGAACCTTCTAATTTTTTCACACCATCAGGACGAGGCTCAAAAGCAAGTTCTTCCAATTTAGCAACTATTTTTTGTTGAACATCATAGGGTAATTTTTTTATCTGTCTTTTTGCAGCCGGAGCAATTTCTACTTCGTAACTCACAAACCTAATTCCCTTTTGAGTTCACCTAAGGAAATCGTACCAACCTCTTGTGCTTCTCTTAATGCAGCTTTTGCATCTTCTAAATCTTCTTTATCTTCTTTGGCTTTCAAAAAAAGTAAAAAGTCCAGAACCTCATATATAATTTCTTCTGGTACATTTTCTATCTCTTCAATTATTTTCTGTTTGGCATTCATAAATTCCGCTTTATGCTGGTTGACTCTATTATAAAATGATGGTTATTGAAGTCTTGCTAACTCAAGTAAGAAATTGGGATCGCACTCTGCTTAGTCACAAAAGCAACAATAAAAAAGCGTAGACGCGTAGCGGCTTGTCGTTAGACATCGCACTCTGGGTAGTTACAAAGGCGATCGCTCCTTACCATTCACAAGAGAAAAGCGATCGCTCTTGATCTGTTGTGCTGTGTTATTGATTTTTTTCTACCTAATCACCAAAAGAGCCACCACCTGTGGCAATCTGGGAAACAGAGATTTATTAAATCTGATATTTTACCCACAGCAAATTTACCTAATCAGGTTATGCAAACTCTGCCCATAGTAGACACTTCAAATACTACATCCAGCCAACCTACCTTTGATACAACTATCAAGCGGCGCAAAACCCGTCCTGTAAAGGTGGGAAATATCACCATTGGCGGTGGCTACCCCGTTGTAGTGCAGTCAATGATTAACGAAGACACCCTTGATATTGATGGTTCCGTGGCTGGTATTCGTCGTCTGCACGAAATTGGCTGCGAAATTGTCCGCGTCACAGTGCCGAGTATGGCTCATGCTAAAGCTTTAGCAGAAATTAAACAAAAATTAATAAAAACTTACCAAGATGTGCCAGTTGTGGCTGATGTCCATCATAATGGGCTGAAAATCGCTGTGGAAGTCGCCAAGCACATAGAAAAAGTGCGAATTAATCCAGGCTTGTATGTATTTGAAAAGCCAAACATCAATCGAACTGAATATACTAAAAACGAATTTGACGAAATTGGCGATAAAATCCGTGAAACCTTAGAACCTCTAGTAGTTTCTTTGCGCGACCAAGGTAAATCGATGCGAATTGGGGTAAATCACGGTTCCCTGGCCGAAAGAATGCTATTTACCTACGGTGACACCCCAGAAGGAATGGTGGAATCTGCCATAGAATTCATTCGCATCTGTGAATCCTTGGATTTCCGCAACTTGGTAATTTCGATGAAAGCTTCACGAGTACCTGTGATGCTAGCCGCCTATCGCCTTATCGCCAAGCGAATGGATGAACTGGGTATGGATTATCCGCTACATTTAGGCGTTACCGAAGCCGGTGATGGCGAATACGGGCGAATTAAATCTACGGCTGGTATTGCTACCTTACTTGCTGATGGCATTGGCGATACAATTCGCGTCTCACTAACAGAAGCACCAGAAAAAGAGATTCCCGTCTGCTACAGCATTCTTCAAGCTTTGGGATTGCGAAAAACGATGGTGGAATACGTAGCTTGTCCTTCTTGTGGACGCACTTTGTTTAACCTAGAAGAAGTTCTGCACAAAGTTCGGGAAGCCACTAAACATCTAACTGGGTTGGACATCGCAGTTATGGGTTGTATTGTCAACGGCCCCGGTGAAATGGCAGATGCCGACTATGGTTATGTTGGCAAAACACCTGGTTACATTTCCTTGTATCGTGGTCGAGAAGAAATTAAAAAAGTCCCAGAAGACAGAGGTGTGGAGGAATTAATTAACCTCATTAAGGCAGATGAACGCTGGGTAGAACCTTAAGGGGAGCAGGGGGCAGGGAGAGAAAGAATAACTAAATTAATACCCAATCCCCATTACCCCTTATCCCCAGAGGGGGCCCCACCTTCCCCAATCCCCAATTCTTAAAACTTTTGTGTTGATTAACAACTAATGTCGCCAGATTGTCAAGTATTTTGTTTAAATTAAGAATGCATACTCAGTCTGTACAGTAGTAGCCTGTGTTAGATTGAGCATACTGACTATATATTTTCCCTCTGACGCAGCTGTCATTATGGTGATTACAAAAAGTAGGCTTGTTTTGGGTGCTACGGCAGTGACACTCTCCACGATCGCAGTTACTAGCCTTGGCATTCACTCGCGAGGTCAGGCTTTATTTAAAGCAAGTCCCAAAGAATTAGTAGATGAAGTTTGGCAAATTGTTCAACGCCAATATGTAGACGGTACTTTTAATCAGGTAGATTGGCAGGCTGTTCGTAAGGAGTATTTAAGCAAGTCCTACAGTAATCAGCAGGAAGCATATAAGTCCATTCGGGAAATGCTGAAAAAGCTACAAGATCCATACACCCGATTTATGGACCCAGAGGAATTTAAGAGTATGCAAGTGGATACCTCTGGAGAACTTACAGGAATCGGGATCACGATTAGTCAGGATGAAAAAACCAAGCAATTGGTTGTAATTGCGCCAATCGAAGACACACCAGCATTTAAAGCTGGTGTTTTGGCAAAAGATGTCATCCTCAAAATCAACGACAAAAGTACCAAGGGGATGGATACGAATCAAGCAGTATCCCTAATTCGAGGTGAAGCAGGAACGCAAGTCAGCCTAACGATTCAGCGCGACGGTCAGACAAAACAATTTAATATCAAACGGGCGCGGATTGAAATTCATCCAGTTAAATATTCCCAAAAGTCAACTCCAGCAGGTAATCTTGGCTACATTCGCTTGAACCAGTTCAGCGCTAATGCTGGTAAAGAAATGCAAATTGCTATCAAGGATTTAGAAAGCAAAAAGGTAGCTGGATATATTCTGGATCTCCGTGGTAATCCGGGTGGCTTACTGTTCTCCAGTGTAGACATTGCCCGAATGTGGATAAATAAAGGTAAGATTGTCTCCACCGTTGAACGCCAAGGAGAGGCAGAAAAAGAAGAGGCGAATGGACGCGCCTTGACGAATAAACCTTTGGTGGTGCTGGTAGATAAAGGTTCAGCCAGTGCGAGTGAAATCCTTTCAGGAGCTTTGAAGGATAACAAGCGTGCTACTTTGGTTGGAACTCAAACCTTTGGTAAGGGATTAGTGCAATCGGTACGTCCCTTGGAAGATGGCTCAGGATTGGCGGTAACAATTGCTCATTACTATACCCCCAACGGTACAGATATTAATCATAAAGGCATTAATCCAGATGTGAAGGTAGAGTTGACCAAAGAGCAGATGCAGGAATTATGGCTGCACGGGCGCGACAAACTTGCTACCCTAGCAGACCCACAATTCGCGAAAGCAGTGGAAGTAATAGGTAAAAAGATTGCTGCAAAGGGCACACCCACAGCAGAAAAATGAACTGTTAAGAATAAATTTAGGAGTAGAGACGCGGTTAATCGCGTCTCTACTCCTACCTTAAACTGGTTGGCACTTTCCAGCCCTAATAAGTCCGACACGCCGAGCGATCGCTTCTCCTTCGGAACTAAAAGGCCCCCACTGTTCTATACTTTCTAGAATCTCTAGATTCTCGTCCGCAACTTTGTCGCTGGGGACGATTTCGCAATTACCAGCAGAATGTTTGACAATATACCAAGTTTGTGATTCATTCATGCTTGAAATAAAATATTTGTTTTTTTTACAGTAAAAATTTTACGACATAGAGAAAAGATTTTTGCACCTAGGCGATCGCACCAGAGTTAATTGCTAAGGATAAGTTGGATGAGATGTTTGAATCTTGGTGTAGAGATGTAAAAGTTCGAGCCATCGCGCATTAAAAAAGTAGATTTTCGATTCGTAACTCTTGCTAAATAAAGATTTCCGGTATTCTGTCACAACATACGTACCATTAAAAAATCTTTATTTTTGTATCACTGAATGCTTGATATTGAAACGAAGAACTTGGACACTGCTTTTGTAATCAAAAGTACAAAAACGTGAAAAAAACCAAGATTTTCAAGTTTCTACTGCCATTTGTGACGGTGGTTTTATTTATAATTGGGCTGGCACAGATTGTACCAGCGCAGTCATCAGTAAGCGTTCACCTAACACTTGGCAACCCCAGCAGCGCTGGAACTTCTAACCAAAATAACTACTTGTTGGTAAAACCACAATATGTAATTGGTTACAACTGCGGAATCGGTAGACCAAATTGGGTGTCTTGGCAGTTGAATAGTAGTTGGTTAGGTAGTACATCAAGACAAGATACTTTTCGGGCTGATACAACACTTCCTTCTGGGTGTTATCAAGTTCAATCTACCGATTTTAGTGGAAGTGGGTTCGATCGCGGCCACATGACACCTAGTGCCGATCGGACTAATAGCGTTACAAATAATTCTGCCACCTTTTTAATGAGCAATATGATTGCTCAAGCCCCAGATAACAATCAGGGAATTTGGGCAACCCTAGAGGATTATGCCAGAACTTTAGTAGGACAGGGTAAAGAACTCTACATCATTTCTGGTGGATATGGAATGGGCGGTACTGGTTCTAATGGAACGTTCTATACAATAGCTAATGGAAAGGTTCAAGTCCCTAACAGAACCTGGAAAATTATTGTTGTATTAGATACTCCAGGTTCTGGTCTGGCTGGAGTGACAACCAGCACGAGAGTCATTGCTGTCAATATTCCCAACACCCAAGGGGTACGAACAGCGAATTGGAGAAACTATCGGGTTAGCGTTGACTCATTAGAATCCCTAACTGGATACAATTTTCTCTCACAAGTTTCAACATCTATTCAGTCTGTAATAGAAGCACGAGTCGATAATTTATAAGTTGGATAATTTAAAAAACGAGAAAGCCTAGTGGCATAGATGACTAGGCTTTTATTTTCAATAAATTCTCAATGCGCTTACTAGGTTTCAACCAGTTTTGTTACTACTCCAGCTAAGTCACCGTCTTTAGTTTCTCCTATGATATAAGCGTCAATATTTATTTGTCCAACACGATAAACGCTGATGTTCCTAAGATTATCTTTAAGCGTTTGGACAAGTGTTTGAAATTTTTTAACATCTTTTTTCTGTAATTCATTGTGCCACTCTTGCTCAAATGCACAATTACGAAAGAGATAATCTAAGTCTACTACTTCTACTGGCAAGTATTGAGAGCCTGTTAGCTGTAATATCTTCTCCTGTGTTGCAGGTGCAGCACCTTCCCACTGAACAACCTCGAAAGGGTAATCCGACTCGCTCATCATTAACAAGCCACTACTAGCTTCCTTCAGTTTTTCGCCAATCTCACCGCTCATAGTCATCAGTTTCTAGCAACGCTCATACTGTATCATTCAGCCAGTAGCAAGGTGGGAAGCCGAAAGAGAGAGATATTAACTATTGTATTTCTAGTGGAAGAAAGCAACGCTGAAGCGATCGCACCTTACTAAAAATATCCAAATCATATAATTTGAATTATGTCAACTAAAATTCGCAAGCAGATTTATGTCGATTAATTATTGCGATCGCAGATTTAATTGCTCCTCAACTCCGACCAAAATATCGAGTAGCGGTTGATAAACGAGTATATCAAATAGACAATACTACACTCGTGATATCATGTCCGCATAAGTTAGTTATGCTAACCACAGTCATTACACCCCTCCCCGCAAGCGGGGAGGGGTTGGGGGTGGGGTTATTCGGGTTTAATAAGCAATCAAGCGGACATGATATGAAGCAGTTCCGCCGCTTGCGATCGCTAATTTTTCTAAATGTGCTAATACTGTATAGCCAATTGCACAAAGTCGATCTAAAAAAGCCGATGGAGAATACATCGGCTTAACTGGCAATATTGAACAGATGAATAGTCTACTGTTCTTGAATAGCTGCTATTTTGGGAGGAAACTGAATTCTGGGATCTGGCATGAAATTGTATCTCAAGTACAATCCTCCCCAGACAAACAGGATAATTAACAACGCACCAATACCAAGAGGACTGGGAAGCCAGAAAACCGCTTCTATGTGGTTAAGTTGACCAGGCTGGAGTTTCCACAGCAGTTGATTGCCATTTTTTTCTGGTTCAATGGCAGTTTCAGTTAGTTGAATATTTTTGGCTCCCCAAGGAGTCTTCAAGCTAAATTCCAAGTCGAGAATTGAACCAGCATTAGCCAGAACATTACCTTTGCTGGCAATTAGAGACAGCGATCGCAAATCCAAATCATAAATCAATCGATTTCGGACTAAAAGTAAAAAATAATTCTGTTCCAAAAGGACATTTGATTCGATTTTCGGCAGTTCTGAGTCAGATTTGCTCTGCACAGACTCAGAAGTTTGATTTGCGCGGGGGTTAAAAAATTCGTTGAACTTCTCTTGCAATTCCGTACCACTACTAAAAGGGATTGTAACGATGATTTCTTCTTGGGAAACTCGCTGCGTTTTACCTTCTAATTGACGGGCGCGGCGTTCTATACTGTTTAACCATTCGTATACAGAATCGCCACTAAAACTGGTTAGCCGTTCTCCTAACTTAATATGCTGTACTAGTTCGCCACTATTTGAATTATCAAAGTTCAGCCCCACATCGTACTTAACACAGCCAGTCAGTAACAGTGATGTTAACAGCACTAGCCACAGAATAGGATTTCGCCTGGGAAAGACGTGCTTTATCCGATTTCGACCATTCAGTGTGAATACAAAACTAAATGGTCTGATGAACCACAAGAAAATCTTTCCGAAAATTGAAGAAGTTGAAACCATAAATTTTCCCAAAAGTCAACATGGTATCAGCCAGGGGTTCCTGAAAAATTCAACCAAACCAAGTACGAGATGGTTAAACCAATGGCAATTAGCGCCACCCAGATAAAGCGATTATCTCTGGTATTGACCTGACTGAGGTCAACAAATTCTGGCTCCGTAGGTTTAGGCTTCTGCTGCACAGAAGATTTAGTAGGTTTAACAGGTACAGAAATTTTGAGTTCATTATCAGGTAGTTTGCCCAAATCGGGGATTTGGGTCATCCATTCACTGGGTCTTTTCAGCTTTGGTGCTTTTAAGATGTAAAGCATCTGTCGCGCTTGTTTGCTGGTTTCAAGATATGGATGGCGTTTGAGTCTTTCGCAAAGAGCGATCGCATCATCCGTGCGTCCAGCCGCTTCATAAGCTGTCACCAAAGAAATTTCTACTTCACCACCAAGGCGAGAATTTCGAGCTAAAAGGGCGCTGGCCTTTTCTAAATTTTCTACGGCTTCACGGTATCGCCCATTTTCAAAGGCAATTTTTCCCGTCTGGTAGAAGGTTTTAGCAATTTCTAAACTTTCTGCACTCACGTCTTATACAAAAATTAGCACTGTTTTAATTTTGCCAACACCAGCAATCTTTTTGGAATCTTTTCAAAGACTGACAATCTGAAATTGGATAAACTTCTAAAATTTTAACTATGTAGCTGCAACTATTTTCTGATTAAAAATTTTGGTATCAAATGTAGGCGAGCAAAATTATGTTGAAAATCAAGCATTCGCAACTGAATTGGCTCCTAGCAGGTATGACTTTAGCAGTCATGGGCGTAAGTATTGCTCCAGCCTCCGCCCAGCGTGCGATCGTGATTGATGGTGCTTATGGAGTTAGGCGATTGCCTACTGTCGGTTCCTTTATTTATGGTAGTCCGATTCCTACACCTATGCCTGTAGATCCAACAATGGGACTAATACCACAACGGACTAATTACCCTAATTATTCCTATCCCCAGATAAGGCAGAATGTGAGAAATTCCCCGCCGATTAATCCAGCAATTAGAGACTCAACTCTAGTTAATCCGGTGATTATCAATAATTCATGGCAGCGTACACCATTTAACGGCGGGCGATGTCTGACGACAAGTTGCTCCGCACCTTCGCGGGTTATTATTACTTATCCTTGGTAGAGTCGGGAGTGTGGAGCAGGAAAACGGAAAACTCCTCACTCTTAACTTCTATGATGTGAACTGCGAACCGAGAATCATCGTCCCAATCCCAACATCAGTAAAGATTTCTAGCAATAGGGCGTGAGGAATGCGACCATCAATTATATGTGCTGCACGGACTCCTTGAGCAAGCGATCGCACACAACAACTGACTTTAGGAATCATCCCACCACTGACTATACCATTAGCAATCAACTCGCGGGCTTCGCGGATATCTACTTTCGGGATCAAAGTAGATTGGTCTTTGTAATCTTTTAAAATTCCACTAGTGTCGGTCAATAAAATTAACTTTTCTGCTCCTAATGCAGCAGCGATTTCTCCCGCTACGGTATCGGCATTAATGTTATAAGCTTGCCCTGTCTCGTCTGCGGCGACGCTGGACACTACCGGAATATAGCCATTGCTAGCGAGGGTTTCTAAAATCTTGATGTTAACATTGCTGACTTCTCCCACAAAACCGATGCCTTCTTGACCTTGAGGACGGGCTGTAAATAGATTACCGTCTTTACCGCAAAGCCCTACAGCTAATCCACCAGCTTGGTTAATCAAGGCGACAATTTCTTTGTTAACTCGACCAACTAAAACCATTTCCACCACATCCATTGTGGCGGCATCAGTGACTCGCAGACCATTTTTAAACTGTGGTTCGATGCCCAGCTTATCTAACCAACTGTTAATTTCTGGGCCACCGCCGTGAACTACGATTGGCCGCAAGCCGACGCAGGATAAGAATACAATGTCGCGCATCACTTTGTCTTTGAGTGTGCTATCTTTCATTGCTGCGCCACCATATTTAACAACAACAGTGCGACCGGCGAATTGTTGAATATAAGGTAGTGCTTCGCTTAATACACGTACACGAGTGGCTTCAGTTTGCCTGATGTATTCAGAATCGTTGACCGTCATGAGGAGCCGCCGTTGAGAGTTAAAAGCTATTTCAGTCAGTGTAGAAGACTTTGTAACCTGTAACAATAAGCCTTATGAAGATATTTAATCTTCCCCATTAATGAAATGAGAAACAGGTTTTTTCAGTACGCTAGGAATTACCTCAATTATTCTGTTGGCAATGTCTTCGGGTGTTTCTCCCTCTTGCACGGTGATGTGCAAATCGGCTTGAGAGTAAAGTGGTGTTCGTTGTTCGAGGAGCGATCGCAATTTCCCCTTGGGGTCAGCATCTTGCAACAGTGGTCTGGTGGTATCTTCAGCTAAACGGCTGTAAATGAGTTCAACTGGCACATCTAGCCACACTATCAAACCGTGGTGTAAGTAACCCCAATTTTCTCGCCGCAGGACAATTCCCCCACCCGTCGCTATGGTCAACTTTGTAAAAGCACAAACTTGTGAAAGCACATCACTTTCTACCTGGCGGAACCCCGCTTCACCAACTTCTGCAAATAACTGACTGACAGATTTACTGGTTGCTTTAGCAATGACACCATCGATATCTATAAACCCATAACCCAGATGCTTTGCCAGTAAGGGCCCTACTGTTGTCTTACCAACGCCCATCATCCCAATTAAGTATAGGTTGACTCCTTGTAATAAGCTCCTCACCAGTTGTCTTCGCTCCAATTATTAGTTCTGAGTTCTGAGTCACAGTTTCCAATTATAAACTCAACGACTCATCCGTGCGTATTCAAGCGATACCTGGGTTGGGCTGCGCTAATGCACTTGATTGATTCTCCAATACTGACATTAGTAATTTCCGCAGGAATATAACCACAAAAGAAACCTCCGATAAATTTATTTTCAACAAATTCATCTTCTATTTAAGATCGATTAACTACTGTTGTTAATGTCTTTAAAACAACTCAAGCAATATTAAACTAATATTTGATTTTTCAAAAAACTCAGTACAACAAAAAGAGCCTTGTTTCCGTTGCCTCTTGCCTTCGATCGCTAAATTAATTCAGAAATAAAAGCGGATTCATACAGATTTAACAAATATTCCGTGAAATTACTATAAAGAATCAACGATGATTTTTTTAGGGATGTAGCAAATATCCTCATGTAACCTGGTAATTGCCGTATATTAATCGCGATGCTTAACGAAAAAATTAATATAGCTTGTTTGAAACTTTATCGAAACAATTCCTGTCTATCTAAATAATCCGAATTTTCACTCTGGTGGATAATTTTAAGTATACACAATACTGTGTTTTTAATAGCACGGCATCATTAGTCTAAAAATCTAGTTATAACTAGCTATTTCAATTAAATGGTTTCGATAGAGGTGTAAATAATGACTGATATGAAGCGATCGCTCGACAAATATTTGTAAATAAAGAAGTTTTGACACAAAAACTACTGCATATTTCACCCCAATAAGCCTGAATGAATAAATATATGATGAATGAGGTGTCAACCATGAATCGAATTCGTGACGTTGTACAAACAGCTTTAGCAACTGGCTATTTGACAGTGGAAGCTGAAAATCAACTACGACAACTGTTGACTACCCGATATGACTTGGAAGATTTTAATGCTTTCATGACTTTGCAGGAAGCTGCCATGACTGGTAAAGTCAAGCAGGAGTCTAGAGAGCGGTGTGGCATCAAGTAGAGACGTAGACTCGCTACGTCTTAACGACGGGAGCGTTTATCATCATCCTCAAAATCCTCATCATCATCAAAAAATTCCCAATCATCATCATCGGCTTGATTGGTAGTCGGCGGCTGATAAGGGGGAATGATTACGCGGTAATCGGCATCATAAACCGATTCAGTTTTTCCCGCAGCCGTATTTTTAGGCTCGCGGTAGCTATAGGAGTAAACTGAACCAGACTGAGAACTGCTTTTGGCTTCTGATTGACGTTCGTAAGTCTTAGAGTCTGTAGCAGGCTGAGGTTGAGGATTACGAGTAGGCGCTTCCTCTGATTTTTCATCAAAGTTCCAATCATCATCTCTACTGCCATTTGTCTCCCAATCATCAAATACCTCGTCGCTAGACTCTTCTTTCTTACTAGCTGGTGGAGGATTGGCAGGGCGAGATGTAAATTCTTCTCTTTGGGTTGCCTTTGCACGCGATGAAGTTGTGCGTCGGCGTTCAGGTGTTTGGCGTTGTCCTGCCACAAAATAATTGGATAAGTTAAACAAGGTAGCAATCAATATAGATGTGAAAGCACCTGTGGCAGTACTGAACAAAATCCATATCGCTAGTGGTAATGGTTGAGTTCGCACGCCCAAAAATACTAGCGATAGGGCAGGTGAGAAATTTTGGACTAACAACAGTGTTAGTCCTCCCAGTACTGCCACCAATAGAATTAAGCGAATTACAGCCATAGCAATTTTGTCAGTTGTCAGTTGTCAGTGCTTAGTTGTCAGCGGTCAGTTGTCAGTCATCAGCCTGATTACTCTTCACTAATTACTGTTCGCTGACTACTGACACTATCAGCCATCTCTATCATTACCCTTTTAGGACTATTGTGAAATTTTCGATGAGTCCACTGGGGGCATTAGCGACGACCTTCCCACCTCTGAATCGGGATGCAGTCAATATCTAGTTGATCTAAAGCACGGGCAACGACAAAATCAACTAAATCCTCGATGGTTTGGGGATTATGATACCAGGCGGGAATAGCGGGGACAATTCTCACTCCAACTTCAGCTAAAGAGGTTAAGTTACGCAGGTGGATGAGGCTAAAAGGCGTTTCCCGAGGGACAATGACCAACTTTCGCCCTTCTTTAAGTTGGACATCTGCTGCCCGTTCTAGTAAATCGGAACTCAAGCCAACCGCCAGCTTTGCTACTGTGCTCATGCTGCATGGAATAATTATCATCCCTTGAGTCGCAAAGGAACCACTAGCAATCCCGGCTCCAACGTCACCCCAGGGATGGCAGCGGAGTTTACCTGAAAGGGCAACTCCAGCTTGCTCTCGCCAAAATTGTTCTTGCCCGGTTGGTTCTGGTGGCATCCGAATTTCCTGTTCTGACTGCCAAACCATGTAAGTAGATTTAGAGGCAACCAATTCAATACTATAATCGGCTTCTAGCAAAAATTTGATCGCGCGAACAGCGTAAATCAGACCAGATGCGCCCGATACGCCTAAAATTAGGGGCTTAGTGTTATTTGACACGGGGATTTTAGTTGATTTTACTCGTCTTCCGAGTAAGGATCTAGGTCATCAGGCTCCATATCACTTGGTAAGTAAAGGTCTGAAAGCTCTTCATTAGAACCATTGCCAATTGAACTTTTGGGTACACCATCGCTGCCGACAGTTACCAAATCAATTTGCTGACGGTAGTAATCGACACTCTTAACTTGGACGGCGACGCGATCGCCTAGTCTATAAGAAGCGCGATTTTTACGCCCAAATAGTGCCTGTTGTCTGGCGCGATATTCATACCAATCGTCTTTGAGAGAACTGACGTGTACCAATCCTTCAACCCGCAAAGGTACACCAGGATTACTGCTGGACTCTACTTCGGCGGCTGGGACTTCAATTTCCACAAAGAAACCATAGGATTGAACGCCGGTAATCACACCTTGAAATACCTGACCAATGCGTTGCTTCATTAGTTGGGCTTTTTGCAGTCCAGCTAAATCGGCTTCGGCTTCTTGGACTTCTTTTTCTCGGTCGTTGAGTTGAACAATTACCCTAGTCAAATCGCTTTGCAGTTCTTGTTGCAATTCTGGGGGTAAAACGTTCCAGTTAATTTCCTCGTGGCTGGAGGAGTGGCGGAGGTTAACCCGCTCTCTGACACGGGTATTGCGGCGATCGCGTCCGTTTTCGAGTAGGGTGTAATACACTCTCTGCATCAGCAAATCTGGGTAACGCCGCAAAGGGGCACTAAAGTGGACATATTGCGGTAGTGCCAGACCAAAGTGAGATCCTTTAGTAGTGCTGTATGCCGACGGCTTGAGAGTATCTTGCAATAAGTAAGTAAGAACTTGCTCAGAGGGAGATTCCGCAAAAGCTGTGGTCAAATGCTGATAATCTAAAGGTTGGATATCAACTTCTGGATCTAGCGTCAGGTCAACGCCTAAATTGACTGCCAATTTCAGCATTTCCTGAACATCTTCGACATCGGGTGTGCCTTGGACTCTCCAGATAGCGGGAACACCAAGAGCATTTAAGTGAGTTGCTACCAGTTGATTAACTAACAGTACCAACTCCGTGAGTAGCGATCGCACTGGTAAGTCATTCACCACCACAGCGCCAAGAATCCCTTCATCATAGTAAGCGTTTTGGCTGGGCGGCAGATTCAATTGGAGGCTACCACGAGTCAATCGTACCTGTTTGACGGCTATTTGCAAGGCTTGCAGGTCTTGCAGGATTTGAGAAACCTGTGATGATTTATCTTGTGCAACACCAGTGAGAATTGCTTGGGCTTCTTCGGTACTCAGTGCTGTCTCTACATTAATTACACTGGGTTGAATTTCCCACTCCAACACTTCTCCAGATTTGGGATCGATGGTAATTAAAAAAGAGATAGTTAAGCGATCGCTTCCAGGGACTAAAGAACAACGCTCTGTCACAATTGGGGGCAAAATTGGCAGCACTAATTCTCCCAGATATACTGATTTACCCCGTTTGAGTGCTTCTCTATCTAGGGCTTCATCTGGTTGGACATAGTGAGAAACATCGGTGATATGAACGCCCAAAAGCCAATTTCCGGCTAAGTTTTTTTCTAAACTAAAAGCGTTTTCTATAACTTTAGTGTCACCATTTACCCCTTCAATGGTGAGAGTAAATAAATTACGCAAATCCAGCCGATTTTTCAGGTCTGCTTTGAGTAGTTTTTTGGGTAACTTAGCGGCGGCTTCGAGAACATGATCGGGAAAAGTCCGGGAAAGGTCGTGTTTGCACGTAACTAAATCTATATCAGCAGCAGCTTCGGCATCGCTACCGAGGATTTGTACCACTCGACCAAGGGGAGGATATTGTGCCAACGGGTAACGCAAAACTTCCACATGAACCAGGTGATCGATCGCTTCTTCTAACTTTGCCTCGTTAGGTTGGATCTTCAGTTCAAACAGCAATCGGTCATCTAAAGGCACAGCCCTAAAACCAGTTTCCACCTGCTTGATTCGTGCCAATAACGTGTGGTTAGAGCGTTCGAGAATCAGCTTCACCTCCCCTTCGGGAGAGCGGCGGCGGCTGCCTTCTTTAAGAACTCTAACCAAAACGCGATCGCCATTCCAAGCATTACTCAAATGACTTTCGCGGATGTAAATATCCTCGGCTCCTTCCACATCTTGAATAGCAAAGCAAAAGCCTTTACTAGAACAACGGAGTTTTGCCTCGATTATTCCCTCTTCTGAAATGCGGCGATACTTGCCCCGTTCCTTCACTAAAATACTGATTTTTTCCAGAACATCTAAGGCAATGTGAAGTTTTTGTAAACTTTTTTCATCTTCACAGCCAAGTTTCTTTTCTAAAACCTTCCGAGCTACCAATTTATCATCAGTGAAATTGGCAAGGAGTGTAGCGATTGAAAATTCCATGCAGTGAACCGACCTTTGGTCAAAACATCATTTTTTGTTTAATCTGGTTCATTCCTGTAATACCCTCACGGCTTACAGAAACAAGCTGGAAACGAATTGCCCAGAACCAAGGCTTCCTAAGTTTCAAGTAAAGGAAGCCCAACCTAGCAAGAGTAGGAAACTACTCCGGCAGTTCCAGGCGAAAGAAGCCTACCCACAAACAGTTCTGGGCATCTACGAACTTCTCACTGCACGATGCTCTCAGAATTCACCTACGTTCAAGTCTCTTCACCTAACCAAACTTAAGATTGCACGCCTAATTTTAAGATTTAGCCCCACTAGTTAATTACGCGACGGGTTTTTGAGAAGCTGGGTTTAGAGAATCCATACTGCCCAAAAGCGCTATGCAGGGGAGCCACTGCGGTGAGGCAGCCCCCGTCTTGGCGGTTCCCGTCGATAGCGCAGCGTTAGCGAGTCTTCTCCCAAGGGGAGACGCTAAGAGCGAACGAGGGTCTGGGGGACTGCCGAACCCGAAGGGTCTTGGGGTTTCCCCAAGTGGAGGAGGCAGTGCGGTCTTGGGGTCTCCCCAAATGGAGCAGCTGCCGTCAAGTCGCGTGGAAACTACAGGTGTTTGATTGTCTAGAGTGAAGGTAATTTTACGCCATTAGAATCTGATTTTTAACTAGGAGGAACTGCCGGTTAACCCAATTTTCCCACATGTAGAATCGGTAACAATTAGGTGAGCAGCTTAATAAGCAGTGAGGGCGAACCTTATCTCCATTATTGTAGATTTAGAGCGCATTTCCAGAAAATAGTTCTAGATGTCGAGTTGGGTAATCAGTATAGCATTGCAGGCAAGACTACCCAGACAAGTTAGCACTAGCCAAAAGTTTCGTCAAAAAACAGCTACTGCTACAATTGGGACACGGGACAAAGCATTAAAAGGGACTGGGGATTGGGTATTAGGGATTAGGATTAAAATAATAATTCCTTCCCAGTCCCTAGTCCCCAATCCCAAGTCCCCAAAAGATTTAAATTGGTAGCAGTATTATGTTGGCTCAATTCCAGAGCTTGTATCCCAAGGGCAGTCTGATTTCTGAATTAGTGCAAATTTTTCAAGGAAAATATATTGTTCGGGCAAGCGTGCAAATAGAAGGCGTAACCCGTGCGACGGGTATGGCAGCAGCAGAAACGGTAGAAGCAGCAGAAGACCAGGCCAGAACTAGGGCCTTGATAGTTTTGGGTATTACAAATGCCCCACCCGAATCAGTGGCATTTATCTCAAATCCAATTTCCCCGGAGCAGCTAAATCCCTCGTTGAGTACCAAAGGTGGATTGAGTGAGCCTGCTGCCTATTCTTCTGCAAAAGATGGGGATTTTGTTGGTAGTCAATGGCCAGTAGTCAGCGACAAAGAAATATCTATTCCGCCCTCCAAAGTCCGCAAAATCAAACCAGAAGTAGCAACAACCAGCAACGAACAGTATGAGTACAGCAATGCTGCACCTCTACTAAGCGATACCTATAGCCAGGATTTAGGTCAAAACTTTTCTGTAACTGCCAACCGGGAGCTAGAATTCGATCCTCCAGTTGAAAAATTAGAAATAACTTTTGATAACCAGGTGGAAAATCAAACATTTCCCCCAATTTCTGCCAATAATGTCACACCATTTACACCTCGGAGTTACAGCCCTCAAGAGGATGTAGCCACCCCATCTGTGACAGCAAAGAGAAAGAAGAAAGCTGAACCCGTGGATTTATCAGATGTCATTGCTAAAACAGATGTCGAACTTCAGCGTTTAGGCTGGACACCAGAACAGGGACGGGAACATCTGATTGAAACCTACGGTAAGCGGGGGCGTACTTTGCTAAGTGAAGAAGAATTACACGGATTCCTCCAATTCCTCCAATCTCAGCCTGACCCAATAGCGGGATTTTGATTTGTCATTAGTTATTGGTCATTAGTCATTAGTGAGTACTAATGACTAATAACGTAGGCTATTGAAACAGTAATGAAGCAATGGAATCTGTAAATTTTGCTCAATTAATAGCTCAAATAGATGTTGAGATGCAGCGACTAGGCTGGACGATAGACCAGGGACGGGAGTATCTCAAAAAAACTTATGGGAAGCGATCGCGTTTTTTACTGACACAAATAGAATTACTAGACTTCCTTCAATACCTTGAATCTCAACCATTAGAAGAAGTTGTGACTGCCAAAATTAATCTTGAAATCGAACAGTTATGTTGGACACAAGACCAGGGACAAATTAATGCTGAAATCCAACGGTTATGTTGGATGAAAGAGAAAGAAGAGAAGGAACAGAAGTCTGTCATAAAAACTTCTAGCAAGCAAAGTACGAATTTGCTTAACCAATCTGAAGTAGAAGTAATTTTTCAAACAGATGTTGAAATGCGGCGACTAGGCTGGACACCAGAACAGGGACGGGAACATCTCAAAAAAACCTATGGGAAGCGCGGGCGTACTTTACTGACAGAAATAGAATTACTAGACTTCCTTCAATACCTTGCATCTCTACCTACACCAGTATTAGACGAAGCTCTGATTGCCAAAATTAATCTTGAAATCGAACGATTATGTTGGACAGAAAAAGAGGGACAAGGACATCTCAAAAGAAATTATGGGAAGCGATCGCTTACTTTACTGACACAAGTAGAATTACTAGACTTCTTCGAATACCTTGTATCTCTACCTACAATAGAATCCTTCACGGATTTTGATGCGGAATATGAAGAGTTCCAAGATTTCCCTACATACTCAAAAAAATCAGACAAGGTAATTACTAAAACTTCTTCTGAGGATTTATCTCAGGTATTAGCTAAGACTGATGTCGAAATACAGCGTTTAGGTTGGACACCAGAACAGGGGCGGGAATATCTGATTAAAACTTATGGGAAGCGAGGGCGTACTTTGTTAACTGAAGAAGAATTACACCAATTCCTCCAATATCTCCAATCTCAGCCAGACCCAATAGTGGGATTTTGATTAGTCATTAGTCTTTTGCTAATGACTAATGACTAATGACTAATGACTAATGACTAAACAACAGCAACTGCTGGACGACTACCAGCAGCGTGGCGGTCAATCACTTGGTCAATCAAACCGTATTCTCTGGCTTCCTCTGGTGACATGAAAAAGTCACGTTCAGTATCTTCAGCAATGCGCTCAATTGGTTGACCTGTATGGTCAGCTAAATAGTCATTTAGCCGCTTCTTATGGTACAAAATTTCCCGCGCCTGAATTTCAATATCAGTCGCCTGTCCTTGAGCGCCACCGAGAGGTTGATGAATCATAATCCGAGAATGGGGTAAACTCATCCGTTTACCCTTAGCACCAGCGCTGAGGAGGAAAGCGCCCATACTCGCCGCCAATCCGGTACAAATTGTACAGACATCAGGGCGAATGTGCTTCATAGTGTCAAAAATGCCCATACCAGCCGTCACTGAACCACCGGGAGAATTGATGTACATATAAATGTCCTTCTCCGGGTCTTCAGCATCCAAATACAGCAGTTGGGCAACAATCAAGTTAGCAATGTTGTTGTCAACTTGTTGTCCCAAAAAGATGATGCGCTCACGCAACAGCCGTGAGTAGATGTCAAAGGCGCGTTCACCTCGACCCGATTGTTCAATAACGATAGGAATCATGGAAGCGTATTTGTGGCTACTTTAAATACATTTTATCGGTGACAGCACGAAACTGGGGTTTATCTCTACTGTTTTCAAGCAGATAACTTAAACTTCTATCGTTTTACCTTACCCAAAAAGAGTACAAAAGATGATTTTGCAATAGATTTGACCTCTAAGGGCACTTTTTAGTAGCAAAAGGTGTCTAAGAGAATATCCCGGTAGGGAAGAACAAATCAAAAAACTCCAATTATCGCCAACCTCTTAATCTCGGCATTTGCTGGACAATTTTGGCGATGTACTCATTAAACCGATAACCGAAATCTAACTTGCTTAGGGACTTGTGTTAGCTTTCAGTAACATTTTAAACATTTTTTTAGGATTTTCCTCAGCAATTATCAAGTTATTTTGTTAGATTCGGTAAATCGATAGTACGAGGTGTATTCAGAATAACCAGTCCTAATTGAAATGCTATCCACTCACAAGAGACGTGCCATGCTGGAAAAACTTATACAAGCCGCCATCATCACCTTCTTGCTCCACCTGATAGCAGGACTTAGCCCAAATACCTTAATTCAGTCAAAGACAGCATCACCTGTGCGAGAAGCACCACCAAATATTGTTAGCTTGCTATTGCGATCTTTTCAGTAAAAATATTTCACAACTTACACAGGTGTTGGCGATATCAAAGATATGCACTACTACCTTCTACCCAAGGGGTAACTCGCTTGCAGGATTTCTTGCATATATAGCTGTCTAGGCTAATACTCCTGGGAACAAGTTAGACTGAGCAAAGAAAGCAACTATTTGCATTTGATCGTGACTAATCGCCTTGCTGAAGCTAAGAGCCTCTATCTCCGCAAACACGCCGAAAACCCAATTGATTGGTGGCCTTGGTGTGACGAAGCACTTGCAACTGCAAGGGCGCAAAATAAACCGATTTTTCTCTCCATTGGTTACTCTAGTTGCCACTGGTGTACTGTCATGGAAGGCGAAGCTTTTTCTGATATTGCGATCGCCCACTTCATGAATGCTAATTATCTTCCCATCAAAGTAGACAGGGAAGAAAGACCTGACCTTGATAGCATCTATATGCAAGCTTTGCAGATGATGAGCGGTCAAGGGGGTTGGCCTTTAAATATTTTTCTTTCTCCAGAAGATTTAGTGCCGTTTTATGCTGGGACTTATTTTCCTGTAGACCCGCGCTATGGTCGTCCGGGATTTTTGCAGGTGTTGCAAGCTCTTCGCCGTTATTACGACACCGAAAAAGCAGAATTACAGCAACGCAAAGCCCTAATTGTTGAGTCTCTGCTAACGTCTGCGGTGTTACAGTCCGGTACAACAACTGAGCTTGAAGACCGGGAATTACTCCGCCAAGGTTGGGAAACTAGCACAGGTGTAATTACTCCTAATAAATCTGGTAATAGTTTTCCGATGATCCCCTACACAGAATTAGCACTGCGGGGAACTCGATTTAATTTTGAATCTCGCTACGATGGCAAGCAAGTTTGTACCCAGCGAGGACTAGACTTAGCGCTGGGAGGCATTTATGACCATGTAGCTGGTGGTTTTCACCGCTATACTGTTGACCCAACTTGGACAGTACCGCATTTTGAAAAGATGCTCTACGACAATGGACAAATTGTCGAGTATCTAGGAAATTTATGGAGTGCAGGAATCCAAGAACCAGCATTTGAAAGAGCGATCGCTGGTACTGTACAATGGCTAAAGCGGGAAATGACCGCACCGGAAGGTTACTTCTATGCTTCTCAAGATGCCGATAGCTTCACTGAATCCACGGCTGTAGAACCAGAAGAAGGAGCTTTTTATGTTTGGAGTTACAGCGAAGTACAACAACTGTTAACACCTGAAGAATTAACGGAATTACAAGAAGAATTTACTGTTACCCCTAACGGCAACTTTGAAGGACGCAATGTTTTACAAAGAAGGAATTCAGGCAAACTGAGTGAAACACTAGAAACCGCACTGAGTAAGCTGTTTACCGTTCGCTATGGTGTTAGTTCTGAGTCCTTAAAAACTTTTCCCCCGGCTCGTAACAACCAGGAAGCAAAAACCACTAACTGGCCAGGTCGCATTCCCTCGGTGACAGATACAAAGATGATTGTCGCCTGGAATAGCTTGATGATTTCTGGCCTAGCTAAGGCTGCTGGCGTTTTCCAAGAACCACTATACCTGGAATTAGCAGCACGAGCGGCGAATTTTATCTTGGAAAATCAGTTTGTCGATGGGCGTTTTCAGCGACTCAATTACCAAGGCGAACCAACAGTTTTAGCTCAATCTGAAGATTACGCCTTGTTTATTAAAGCTCTGCTAGATTTACAAGCTTCCAACCCTGAGCATCAGCAATGGTTAGAAAAAGCGATCGCTATCCAAGATGAATTTAACGAATTTCTCTGGAGTGTGGAATTAGGTGGTTACAATAACACATCAAGCGATTCTAGTCAATATTTAATTGTCAGAGAGCGGAGTTACACGGATAATGCGACACCATCAGCGAATGGAATTGCGATCGCTAATCTTGTGCGTCTCGCTCTACTCACCGATAATTTAGATTATTTGGATTTAGCGGAACTTGGTTTAAAAGCTTTTAAGAGTGTAATGCATCGCGCTCCCCAAGCTTGTCCTAGTTTGTTTACAGCTTTGGATTGGTATCGTAATTCTACTTTGATTCGCAGCACCACTGAGCAAATAAACTCGCTGATCCCCAAGTTTCTACCAGCATCTGTGTTTGCCATAACATCTGATTTACCAGAGGGAAGCGTTGGGTTAGTTTGCCAAGGTTTGAAGTGTCTCGCACCAGCAGAAAGTGTAGAACATTTATTACAGCAAGTAGAGAAAAGTCAGGTGAGGGCGTGAAATAGTTTTATTTCTTGCAACTAGGATGTTACTGACCCAGTATAGTGATGAGCCTAAACAGACCAAGGATTAACGATTACAACTCCTGTCCCAGCAAAATCTTTTTCGTTATGGGGTTAAAAACTGCGAGCTAATTTCTACCCAGATTTAGATATACCTTACTAGCCCTGAACTACCTGTGCTGGGATTACAACACAGGTAGTTGGAGCTTCTGGGTTGGTTTACAAAGGCAACCCCAATGGCAGCAATATTTTTACTACCATTGAAATCGGCATCACCACTCCAACAACAAGCTTGATTTACACACTTAAAACGCTTGAGATTTTCCCGTTTGGCAGACAGTATATACCTCTTTTCGCAATCAATTGGCGCAAAGATGGAAGGTGGTTGAAAATTCACTCTGGGTTTCCATCTGTGGATTCGTACCCTTGCAAGAGTGCCATTCAAGTCCATCAGAAGCAATCATCGATAGTCAAAGCGTAAAGTTAATTAAATTGTGATAATGAATTATAAATATCGACTAAACGAATCCAGAAATTTTTAATATCCAAGGGCTCGACATTTTTTCTAGCAGTACTGCCTAGAGAAAGTCGTAAAGTCTCATCTTCAATCAACAATTCCATCGCTGATGATAACTGTTGAATGTTTCCTGGGGTAACTAGCAGGCCATTTTGATTTGAAATCACTAGTTCAGGAATACCTCCAACAGGGGTTGCAATCACAGGCAAACTCCAACCCATAGCTTCCACAATTGCCAGAGGCAGACCCTCGTTGTAAGAAGGCAAAATAAACACATCTGATTGTGACAACAGTTCATCCCGTTTTTCAGAATTAATCCAACCCAAAAAAACTACCTGGTCTGCAACGTTGAGACTAGCAGCCAACTGCTGCGCTTTTTCGATTTCACCATCTCCTGCCACAATTAGCCGACTATATTTTCTTTGATCGTCGGACAGGTTAGCAAATGCCTTAATTAAATCAAATGTCCCTTTGCGCTGACCGACTCGCCCACAACAGACCAAATTGATTTGAGTCCGATTTTTGCGGTCAGGAATCTGTGTAGGTAATTCGGAGGGGTTAGGCAAGATAATAACATTCTTGGGATTTAAACCTAGATTCGACGTATAGTAATCTTGCCAACTTTCTGAAAGAACAATAAACCCTTGGCAGCGCTGAAATATCTTACTTAAAACTTGCTGTGCTAGTTGAGGAAGCTTAGCGTAAGTTAGATGAAATCCAGAGCCATTAGTATGCATCAAGACAGGTTTATCAAAAATAGAGGCAACAATGCAACAAATCGCTTTTCGCAGAAGGCTACCACCACCGGAAATGTGAATGTGTAAAACATCTATTTTTTGACTTGATAATTTCCATAAAAGTTGAGCTATAGCTTTCCCAAAAACAATTACTCTGTGGGTAAGTGAGCCTTCATCATGGGTGTTTATGTGCTGTATTTGGATATCAGGAAGACTATGCTTAATTATCAGGTTTTCAAGTGTTGCTATTCCTCCATTTTGTTCTAAATTAGGCCCTAGCATTAATACCTGTAGTTGGTTCATTGACGTTAACCTCTATGTTTTTTAGATAAAAACTCAGGTCTAAGAGGTTGTTTGAAAAGTGTTGGGCGAATATAATTATCTACTACACAAAGCATATTCCGTGTAGGCGGACTAAGGAAAAATCAAGGATTTTAACCCAAAACGGTCGGTAAAATCTCCTGTACCCGCGACTTCTAGTTGCCCAGACGAGTAACAATTTAGACTTTTCAAACATCCTCTAAACTCAAGGAATTGAAAATTCCACTTGTTGAGAATCTCTAATTAATGATTGAACAGCTTGCTCAAAGAAGTCAATCTAGGAAGCAGGTGGGTATAAATAATTTTTCATTGGCATAATACACAACAGAAAATGGTTCTATCTTAGTTTATCTTTCTTCCTTGAAAATATGCCTGAAACTTTTGGGCGTTGATTTGTACAAATACTGATGCAATAGTATCATATGACGGAGTGCTATTCGCTAATTATAAAAATGTTTTTAACTAAGTTTGAGGGTTTAAGTCCCCAGGTTAACCCACTCCTACTTTGCACAACCGTATGTCTCTATCGCAATCCAATCATCTGCTACACAAATTACAGCACATACGGTAATAGCTATGATATTGATTAACTTGTGTCGTTTCGTGCTACCTATTAGTGGATCTTCCATTTGTACAAAGTAATTGACTATTGACTCGTGTAGCCGATTAAGCGCCATTGTTTTAGCGGGCGGTAAGAGTTCTCGTATGGGTCAGGATAAAGCCTTGATTCTCATTCAAGGGATGCTGTTGTTGCAACGAGTTTGTGCGATCGCTCAAAGCTGTGCTGATACTGTTTATATAATCACTCCTTGGCCAGAACGTTATCAAGATTTGCTTTTACCTCGTTGCCAATTTATCCGAGAAGTACCTTTATCTGGAGAATCTTTAGCCCAGGGACCTTTAGTTGGTTTTGCCCAAGGACTAGCCGAAGTGCAAACAGAATGGGTGCTTTTACTAGCTTGCGATTTGCCGAGATTGCGGGTTGAGGTGTTGCAAGAATGGGTAACTAGACTTGATAGCGTGGGGGATAATGCGATCGCAGCTTTAGCCGAGCATCCTAAAGGCTGGGAACCTCTGTGTGGTTTCTATCGCCGTCGCTGTTTGCCACAACTTTTAGAGTTTATCAATCAAGGGGGGCGATCGTTTCAGCAATGGCTGCGGCAATATCCGGTAGAACTTTTGCCCTTATCAGAACCAGAAATGCTGTTTAACTGTAATACACCAGAGGACTTGGCTTTAAGTTAATTGAAAAAGATACAGAATTCAGAATAAATTTAGTGGGGAATATAGGATATGAGGAAAATTTTTCTTCTGAATTCTGACTCCTGAATTCTGTTATTTAGCGAATGCGACAAAATTTGCGATCGTTATCATTCTCAGGGTATTGCCAAGAATAGGCAAAATGGCTAACTCCCTTCAGTTGCGGGGCAAATTTGCGAAGTGCCTGCATTTGCACTTCTAAGGATGGACGATTACTTACCGATTCTCCCCATTTGCCGGCTAAAGCTGGAATCACTTTAGTACCCGGTTTTGCCATACTCAAAACCCGTTGCACTTGCGCCACTATACAACTGACATTACCGCAATTTCCATAAGACATGGGATGCCACTCTAATGTAGTGGGAAACCGATCCCAAGGTTGCAAGCGAGAATCATATCCTTGTCCTACAGTTTGGTTGCCATCAGGGAAAAACACTACTCCTGTGGAAACACCTTGCTGTTTGGCTGGGTAACTGGCTATGTTGACAAAATCTAGAATTCCTTGCATGGCGTGGGCAACTGCTAGCTGCCACAATTCCCATTGCAAAAGTGGTTGTCTGTCTGTTGGAGACAGAATTGATTTTTGCGCTGTTGGCGGAATGCGTCCTTGCCAAAGTGGTTCCCCTTCCTGGGGATAAAGTTGATCGATTTGGGCGATATCTCCGGCGGTGACATATCCCTTGCTCAAATAGCGACGAATTAAGTCTAGCCCTTTATAATTCAGTGCCCGTTTAAATAAAGCTTCTTGGGTTGCGGGACTAAATAGCCATAAATCTGAAACTTTGGTGGCGATGGAATCACTTCCTGCTTGCCGGGGATAGCGCACGTAGTCGAATAGCAAACCATCTGGACGACGGCGCAAAACTTCTTTTACTAATTGGTAATAGTCGCTTTTTGCTTGCGAGTTGTAGGGGTCGATAAATACTTGAGAGCCATTATCTACGACATATAGGCTGGTTTGACCTTTACCATTGCGAGCGATCGCACTTTCTCTATCTCGGCGCTGGGCGTAAGTATAGCCGAAATTGTTAGTAAACATCCAGGCATAGACCTTCAAACCGCGTTGCCGACCTTTTTTAATTGCTGTAGCAAGTATATCTACGTTTTCTGTCCCTGGAGTGCGAATTATAGAAGGCCAAACCGTCGGGTTAGCTTTTGCTGGCAATAATACCTGCCCATCATAAAATACTTCCAAATTGACTTGGTTATAGCCACGGTTGACAATTCGATCCATAATCTGATCGATTATTCCTGGCTGAATATCACAGGGATACAAGCGCAACCAGACAGCTTGGATTTGTGGCCAAGTCCGAGTGCGGCACTCCTGTAAATCCTGTGCCTGTTTTTTTAGTAAGTTTTGGTAGCGGGTTTGGGCATCTTGATTGCCTTTGAGCGCTGATAACCGTAAGTTTTCTTTTTCTTTCGCCGCCGATGATGATAACTGACAATATTGGGTTGCTTGCGCCCTTGCTGGTTCGTTTCCAAAGTTGGGGAGCAACGAACTAGTAGTGAAAACAACAGCGAATAGATGCCGCCAAAATAATGTCGATCTTGCAACGTTCAAAGGATGGTTAGACATACCTACCAGTAGATGGACACAATAATCATCGACCCCAATTCAGATAATTGTGGGCAACGTGTATCGAATTATATAGTTAAGCAGTAAGAGTTTTAAAACCTATTTTTTCTAGACTGCCAAAGCCCTGTTTGTGTTGCTGCATTATTTATATAAAGACATAAACCCATACATAGCAGTAAAAAACATCTTAATCCAAAGCAAGTTTGGTTTACTATTGAGTAGATTTCGCCTCTACCTTAGTTAGTGAAAATCTGCCAAGGCAATATTTTTTTTAAACAAGAATAACCTGATTTTTATCTCTTGTCATTAGCCATATCTTTTCATTCTCAGGCTTTCTGCTCCCACTTGGTACTTTATCGCTATATTACTAAAATCTACATTTGCGATTTTTGAATGTGGTGCTGAGTATACTTCTTATGCAATTCTTACCCCAGAAGGAATTTTAATATGTATCGTCGTTGGCTCTTATCTGCTTTAGCACTTTTGATGAGTATAGTTTTAGCCGCTTGCACGACTGCAACCACTCAGCAACCACAAATAAAAGTCACAAACACTACTGAGATAACAAACACAAATTCTCAACAACTACCAAAAGGATCGGTAAAAAGAGTTGTTGCTCTTTCTTCTCTTTCTGCTGACATTATCTCTCGACTTAATTCAACAAAAATTGTCGGTATCACTGGTAGTAAATTATTTAAGAATGACTCAAGATTCAAAGATATTCCCCGTGTTAGCGAAGGACAAAACCCACCAAATTTAGAAAAAGTGGTAGCACTAAAACCCGATTTAGTTATTGGTGCAGAAGGTTTTTCTAGCATCCCAATTCAAAAACTTCAGCAGCTAGGAATTCAGACTTTGCTCACTAAGGTAAATAACTGGGAATCTCTAGAAGAACTTACAAAAACCCTTGCTAAATCTATTGACACCGATCCTCAGCCTTTGTTAAATCGTTACAAAACTTTCTTACCAGAAAAGCCGACTCAGGGTTTTTCTACTCTAGCTCTGGTTAGTCGCCAACCAATTTTAGCACCGAATAAAAATAGTTGGGCGGGGGATTTGTTAGCGAAATTCCAGGCGAAAAATATTGCCGCAGATTTACAAGGGAAAAGTTCAATTGGTGGCTATGTAACGCTTTCGGCTGAGAAAGTTTTAGAAGCAAATCCAGAGGTGATAATTTTGGTTAATCCCCCGCAAGGAAATTCAGAAGCAGCACTTTTAGATTCGCTAAAAAAAGAATCTTTTTGGCAGCAATTACAAGCAACTAAAAATAACCGAGTCTATATATTTGATTATTTTGGTTTGGTGAATCCAGGTAGTATAGATGCAATTGAAAAAGCTTGTCAGCAGCTTAAGCAAGTGTTGTTTGCACCACAGGGTACTTAGCTTAATAATGGGAGAACGTCGCAGTAAATCAAGGATACATTTTGCTGAGGTGATGACAATAGCGATGGCTTCGTCCTATAATTAAGCAGTATTACTTATAAATGCCTGTATTTAAAAATGCAGATAGCTAAACTTATCAAAAACTTTTGGCGATGGATTCGTTGGTTCTTTATAAGTAGACTTGATAGACCTTCAGACAACTTAGTTGCTATTGTAGTTAGTCTAATACCACTCATTTTGAACTGGGATTTAAGTTGGTCAAGCAAAATTGTTTTCGAGTTTGACCTATTCAACAAAATTACCACACTATATTTTTATATCGTACCTTTATTGCTATTTATCAATAGCTTCTTCTTCAAAGAAGACTTGCTAAAGTTTTTTAGTATTCTAGTAGCAGGATTTTTTGGCTGTTTCATTTTTTTTGTATTTCTCCTACAATTAGCTATAGGTAATCATATTAACCTTGTTGAGCGAGTAGAATGTCCAAATGGTAAGGTTTTTAGTGTTTATGAGAATTTGGAACCAAGTTTTATTACTTCTGATGATGCTATTTGCAGATTTGAATTACAACAAGATAAAATTTTTCTAGGATTTATAATAAACCGCAAGGAAGTTGGTGAAAAAGAGTGTCAAGTTAACACTAGAGAACCAGTTTTCCAAAAGCGTCTTATAGATGTAGATGTATGTACTCGATAATAAAACAAGCTGAATTATACAATTAATGCGATCGCTTTAGCATTAGAGGTTGTTTGAAAAGTAATTTGACTGTGATTTTAGGCACTTGTCGATCCCCCCTAACCCCCCTTAAAAAGGGGGAATCGAAATCAAAGTCCCCCTTTTTAAGGGGGATTTAGGGGGATCTAGAACTTTTGATACCTATAGACTTTTCAAACAGCCTTTTAAAATCAAAAAACCTACAGCAAAGCATCTTTGTAGTTTTTTTGCTAAAAAATCATTAACCAATTCATTTTTCAAGCATTATTTACAAGTTTAATAAATTAGTGTTTGAGTCGCAATATCTAACTCAAACACTAGGGGATTAATCAAGATTTTTTTGTCCGGGGCAACTAATTGTACTTTTAATCTTTTGCAGAACTAATCGGTTTTTGAGCAAAGGGGATATTTTTTTTACCTTCAGGAGAAGCACCTCCAAGGCTGCGGAAATACAGTCCTCCAATTGTTAGTAAAAAGGTCACATATCCCACTGCTTGCACAAGATAGAGATTGTCTCTATAACCAAATAAAGATTTGAGAATAATGCCAGGAAACTGTTCGTCAGGCAAGATTGTGGAAGTATTTGCAACCATTGGCCCCAAAATACAGGAATGGACTTTAGTAAAGCGTTCGTAATAGAAACAAAGGCTTGCTGTGGCACGACTGCTAAGAGCAAGGTTAGCTACAGCGTCGTCAAAATGTTTCAAGCCTGAAACTACTAACCCAGCGACAATCAACACTAATAAAACGCCCATTACCTGGAAAAACTGGCGGATGTTAATTTTGACACCCCATTTAAATAGCAGCACCCCAATGGCAGTTGCCCCTACTAAACCACCAATAGCACCCAATGCTGGCATTAATCCCTGTTGGAAATTAGCGGCAACGAACAGAACAGTTTCAAAGCCTTCGCGGACAACAGCAACTAAAATTAGAGTAAAAACACCCCAACCAGCATTTGAGTTTTGTGTCAGCGCTTCTGTTACTGCCCCTTCAACTGTAGCTTTCATGAATCTGGCTTGTTTGGTCATCCAGATTAGCATCCAACTGAGCATTGCGATCGCTAACACGCTAAACACACCTTCTAAGGCTGGCTCAACTACGGAGGTGTATTGAGGATTCGCGGCTCCCAGTATTTGAATTAGCCAACTGAATAGCACACCTATTAAGGCACTAACGACAATGCCAACGCCGATACCAGCATATACCCAAGAGTTAAGTCGAGATTGTTTAGCTTTTTTCAGCAAAGCTAGCACAATACCAACAACAAGGGCCGCTTCCACTCCTTCTCGGAGTGTGATTACAAAAGTAGGTAGAGCAGTCGTAAAATTCATCTTTTGTCCTTTGTCTTTTGTCTTTTGTCATTAGTCAGTTGTCCTTTGTCATTAGTCAGTTGTCTTTCGTCTTTTAAATTTTTTTTGACTAATGACTAATGACCAATGACTAATGACCAATGACTAATGACTAATGACTATTAACCAAAATCGCGGAGCATCTTTTTCAGTTCGAGATTATGCATCTCTTCTTGACCAATCATACCGCGAGCGAATTCTTCAAGATAAATACTAGCATTGGTGACAGTTTCGAGCAGATTTTTATACAGCTCCAATGCCTTTTTTTCGTGGGATAAGCTTTCTTCCAAGATATCCTTGACTTTATGCTGGTAAGTTTCTTCCATTGGGGCAATTTTCAATGAGGGATGCCCATCTAAACCGGTAAGAATTTCTCCTACTTGTTCGGCATGAAGTAAAGATTCGCTTGCCTGTGCTTTGAAAAAAGCCACAATTGGAATACGGTTAGGACCAGTCACCATCAAAGAATAATGGGTATAGCGCACTACCCCTGCTAGTTCAAATTCCATGATGGCGTTCAGCAGGTCAATGGTCTTTTTCTGGTCTAGTTCTTGCATCAGTTGTTAGTTCAAGTAATGAATGGAGGGCAACTAGTTAGGAGTTTGTAATTCATAATGGGCTACGCTAACGTAACTTTTAATTCGTAACTCCTAACGATTTCATCATTTTAAACTTATTACCATCTGCTTTCCATTAAAAGAAAGTGTTATCGTTATGCTTTGGTATTAGATTTGTCAACCACTTTTTGAGAGTTTTCCTCAATGGTTTTCACCAGCTTGGTAACATCATTAGGTATTTTGACTGCTTTCGCTGGTGGGATGGCGGAGGGCCAAACTTTTATAAGTTCAGCGAAACTAGCATCGATCGCTTTATGCGCTTCGGGATCTGCTTGAGCTACTTGACTAGAAATCCCTTTGTATAAATCATTGGCGTAAAACACAAAACCACGGGAGTCTTGATACTCAATTGGGGCGGTTATTTTACCATTTGCGATCGCAGCGCCATATTCAGAGTTAGCTGAATCTAATAGTTCGTTAATTACCTGTAGTACAAATCCTGGTTTTGAGCGTTGAGCTTCTGGCAAAGCTGCGATCGCGGAATCAACTGATTGCATTGAAGAAGCAAAATTAGTTTTAACTTTACTATCCTTAGGACTGGATTTCACTAAATCTTGCAAACTCACCAATGTTGTCTTAAATTCTTTGACTTTCCGCTCATTAAGTTGATCTTCTACATCCACATAAATTTCCTCAACTGGATGTCCAATATGAGGCTCTGCCTGTTTCGGCTGATTTTGATCTAGCAGTTCTTTTGCTACTAAAAGATGCCCTTTCATTAAGCCCAACTTACTCATGTAGTCAACATCTTTTGCTTCACCTGTGAGTACTACTTCTTGAACACCAACCTGGTCTTTAATTTGGTCGAACTGCTCTTGAGTAATTACTTTTTTAGTAACTAAATCTTCTGGATTGCCATAAGGACGATTTGCCTGGATTTTATTAGATAAAGCTGGAACACCTAGTTTGGCTTCAAGCTTATCTAATTCTGACAATATAGCCGTGTTAATATTAATTTTTTCTTTGCTAGCGTGACCGCTATGACCGTTACTACTTACTGCTTCTGTGGTTGGAGTACTAGCAACTGGTGCTGATGGATTTTCTGCTGTTGGTGTACTGCTACAGGAACTCAAGGTAATTATTGCCGCAGTCGCAAAAGTCAAACAGATATAACGAAGTCTTATCATCTTTGCTCCTCACACAACTAAAAAAGTATTAATTGAAACATTTCAAACTATCACTAAAAGCTAGTTTGTTTGACATCTTGTCATAGACTTTACTTTGACATATAATGACAACTCTTATCAACTAATTGCTCTAAAATTTTAAGAAATAAACTATAAGTTATCTAGATTAAGATTTTTCAACAGGTTTTTGAGAGTTGCTATCAGCAATTACTTCAAATTGGCCCATGCAACCATTTTCTGCGATCGCATCTTGATGGGGATGGAACATATACTTACCTGGATAGCGAAAAGCGAATTCCAAGATGTGCCTTTCTGCTACACCCATCGTAATCACATCACTTTTCTCGCTAGGAGTCATACTCATACCATAACGATAGACATCAAAGAAGTTGGCATGGAGATGAAACGTTACTGCCGGATCGTATTCAATGATGTTGAGAACATATAGCCGAATCAACTGATCTTTGTAAATGGGAATGGGATGATGCATGTAATGATGGGGTACACCGTTGAAAGCGTAATAATCGTTATGACTATCATCATTCACGTCATATCCACTCATCACTAGTACAATCTCATCAGCCGGGGGACGCGGAGTCGGTGGATCGATGATAAACATGCCATACAGTCCCTTAGCAATGTGACGGGTGACTGGTTCAATATGACAGTGGTACAGGTGTACGCCATAAGGTTCAGCATCAAATTCATAAATAGTGGCACTACCATTCCTGATTGGGCGAACACCATCCATTTCTGCTGGATGAACGCCATGAAAATGCAAAGAATGAGAATGTCCCGCATTATTAAGAAATAGTACCCGAATGCGATCGCCCTGTTTTGCCCGTAGCGTTGGCCCTGGTATGCGACCGTTTAAATCCCAGATATTGTAAGAGACAGCACTATTAAGCTTGATTATGGAAGTACCCGCAGTTAACTGAAATTCCCGGATAGTCCGCCCATTTTCCTGCTTTACCGTCCCATAATCAAAATCCCTTAAAATCTTCATCGGGTTAGTAGCATCGTCTGGTGCTGACCTATCGAGTGGTGGCACTTTAACAATCGACTTACTTTGTAGATTTAGCATCTGCCAAAGTCCGGCAGCACCAGTTATTCCAGCACCGGCTAGGCCCAGTTTCAATAATAGACGGCGGCTCCAAGGCTTTCCGTTACCTAGAGCAAAGTTGTGGGGCATGACATTTCGTTACGGTTAGCACCAAAAATGAATTGCAAATCTTTTGCAATTGCTTTTAGATATTAGAGCAATTAGTAATTATTGTCAATAATTTTTTAGTGCTTCAAAACTACTAAGTAAATTGTTAAGTTGAGTTCAAGCGAGAATCAGTTGTAGAAAACTCTATGGAAATTTATAAATTTTAAGTGTATTTATTGTCTGGTATATGTATAGATAGTATTCAGAAATAAAACCGGATTGCTATAGCTGTCAAGCATTGATTAAATTCGACCAGGAAATCATTCTAGTTGTTAAATATTCAAAACAACAGTTGGTATTATGTCTATATTTTTGCCTCTCATTTGTTTAATTGCTATTTTTTTGTTAATTAATAAAAGTCGTAACCATTGGCGTGAATCTCTAATATTGACATCTACTTACTGGGGAATTCTCATTATTGCAATCACAGAATTTTTGAATATTTTTAAATTAATTAACTTTGGCAGTGTATTAATAACTTGGGTATTTATATGTATCATATTAATTTATATATGCTTTCGGTTAAATTACCAAAACCCTAAGATTTTAGAGCAGAATAAATCTTCTAACCTAAAAATTCAAATTCCATCCCCGATAAATTTATTATTTGGTATAGGTTTCGTTGTCACAACTGTTGGATTAATTGCTATCATCGCACCCCCAAATAACTGGGATTCTATGGACTATCACATGAGTCGTGTTGCTCATTGGATACAAAATCATAGCATTGCTCATTATCCAACAAATTATACTCCACAGCTATATCAAAACCCTTGGTCAGAGTTCGTTATTTTGCATTTTCAAATTTTGAGTGGTGGTGACTACTTCGCTAACTTAGTTCAATGGTTTAGTATGATTGGCTGTATTATTGCAGTTTCATTAATTGCAAAAAAACTTGGAGCAGATGTACGAGGTCAGGTTTTCTCTGCTGTTGTGACTGCAACAATTCCTATGGGAATCTTACAAGCTTCAAGTACTCAAAATGATTACGTACTTTCATTTTGGGTAGTTTGTCTTGCTTACTATTTGCTATCAGCTATCCAAGCAGAAAAAAGTGATATATTAATGAACTCATTCAAAATTGGTAGCAGTATAGGACTAGCCATTTTGAGCAAAGGAACTGCTTATTTTTATATTTTCCCCTTTTTGATTTGGTTTAGTTTATTCCAGATTAAACGTTTCCGTTGGAAAGTATGGAAACCAGCTTTGATAGTAGGAAGTATATCTTTATTACTTAATATTGGTCACTATTTACGCAATTATAATTTATTCGCTTCGCCACTTGGGGAACCAGGTAATTATAGCAATGAAGTATATGGTATTAATATACTTTTTTCTAATGTTCTCAGAAATATTGCTTTACATATAGGTACACCAGTTGGTTTATGGAATGGAATAGCAAATAGATTAATTCAAATTATCCATATATTTATTGGTGTCGATGTAAACGATCCTCGGATAACTTTCTCAAAAACATTTTTTGTCCCAGGAGGCTGGTCAACAATTGGAATATCTGGTAATGAAAATAGTGCTGGTAATTTAGTACATTTAGTATTGATAATAATATGTATGACAATTTTTATGACTCGAAAAGAGATTCGGAAACAAAGATACCTTTTTGATTATTTGATTGCAGCAATATCTACATTTATTATATTTTGCTACTTTGTAAAATGGCAAGCTTGGAATAGTCGTCTACATCTACCTTTTTTTGTACTATTATCCCCATTCTTAGGGATTGTTTTATCTAAACTGAAAAAGCAAAAAACAGCAATTATCATAGTAATATTTTTGCTGATATCATCATTACCTTGGGTATTTCTTAACAGGTTTAGACCTATTATTGATAGCAACAATATATTCCAAGTGAGTAGAATTGAGCAGTATTTTACTAATAGAGCATACTTGAAAACTACTTATACAGGAGCAGTTGAGTTTTTAAATTCAAAGAAATGCTCGAATATTGGGTTATCAATGGGAAATGACCCTTGGGAATATCCTTTCTGGGTACTTTGGCGGCAAAATAATCAAGAAATTGTTAAAATTCAACATATTAATGTAACTAATATTTCGGCAGTCTTAGAAAAAGAGGATTATTATAAAGATTTTGAACCGTGTGGAATTATTTCGATGGAAACAAAAAAAAGTAAGCACAGTAAATATCAAAAAATTAATTTTAAAGGTAAAACTTATCTTCGAGCATGGGATTCTCCAGACCTGGGTATATTTATTAAGTAGAATTTTATTTTTTACAAGATTGTAAAATTAAGATTTACTGAGAAAATAATGCTAACGAAAATTTCTGTTGAAAAAATTCTTGAGCGGGCCTTGATGGGGTACGACTTATCTCCCGAAGAGGGAGTGGTTTTGTTACAACAAACTGAGCCAGAAGCGATCGCAGCAATCCGTGCTACATCCGACACACTCCGTCACACCCAAGCAGGCGATACAGTTACATACATAATTAACAGAAATATCAATTTTACTAATATTTGTGAGCAGCACTGTAGTTTTTGTGCTTTCCGTCGAGATGATGGTGATGTCGGTGCATACTGGTTAGATTCGGCGCAAATTTTAGAAAAAGCGACAGATGCAGTGCAACGAGGGGCGACGGAAATCTGTATGCAGGGTGGGTTAAATCCACAAGCGCTGATAAATGGTAAATCTTTGCCCTACTATCTCAAGGTAGTAGAAACCATCAAACAGGAATTTCCGCAGATTCATCTCCATGCTTTTTCTCCCCAAGAAGTGGAATTTATCGCCAGACTTGATGGACTTGAATATGCTGATGTGATTATTGCTTTGCGCGATGCTGGCGTTGGCTCAATGCCGGGAACAGCAGCTGAAGTGTTAGACGATGAAGTAAGGCGGATATTGTGTCCAGAGAAGATTAATACAGCGACTTGGCTAGAAATTGTCAGCACCGCTCATAAATTAGGCTTACATACCACTAGCACCATGTTATCTGGGCATATTGAAACCCACGAACAGCAAATTGGACATTTAGAAAAATTGCGATCGCTCCAAAAAACTGCCATCGATCGGGGATATCCTGCAAAGATCACAGAGTTTATTTTATTACCTTTCGTTGGGCAAGAAGCCCCCAAACCCTTACGTCGCCGTGTCGGACGCGATCAACCCGTTTTAAATGATGCACTGCTGCTAGGCGCTGTAGCGCGGATTTACTTAGGTAATTGGATTCCTAATCATCAGCAGAGTTGGGTAAAACTGGGGCTTGCAGGTGCAACCGAAGCCTTAGTTTGGGGTTGCAACGATATCGGTGGCACCTTGATGGAGGAGCATATTACCACAATGGCAGGTGCTTTGGGTGGTACATGTATGGAAGTGGAAACTTTAGAAACTGCGATCGCTTCTTTAGGAAGACCTTACCAACAACGTGAGACTCTTTATCAAAAAGTTAAGATTTAAGAGTTGTCCTTTCAAGGTGGATAAAAAATTCCTCTTCCATATCTTTACTCTGTGTTCTCTGCGCGGCAGTCATGGGGGAAACCCCCAAGACCGCGCTGCCTTGCCTCTGTGATTCAATAAATTACTTTTTAATCGCAGAGGCACAGAGAAAAATCGGAGCGTTGCCTTCCGGTGAACTTTTGCTAGTGTTTACAAGCTCTAATAATTTAGAGGTTGAGCATTATGAGAATTTTGATAGTTGAAGATGACGATCGCATTGCCAAGCCATTAGCCGAATTTTTAAGACGACAACATCATATTGTAGATATAACAACCGACGGTTTGACAGCTTGGGAATGGTCGCAATCAGCATTATATGAGCTAATTTTATTAGATTTAATGCTGCCTAAATTAGATGGAATTACTCTATGTAAGCGTTTACGCACCGCTTCATTTAATGTTCTGATTTTAATGTTGACGGCACGAGATACAACAGGCGATAAAATTATCGGACTCGATGCTGGTGCTGATGATTACTTAGTTAAACCATTTGAATTAAAAGAGTTAGCAGCACGCATCAGGGCTTTAGCTAGAAGAACTCCAGAGATTCGTCCCCAGATTTTAATCCACGGTGATTTACAACTAGATCCAGCAACTCAACAGGTTACTTATGCCGAAAATATCATATCATTAACTCCCAAAGAATATATGATATTAGAATATTTTTTGAAACATCAAAATCAAGTTGTCACTCGTTCGGTGATTTTTGATAAATTGTGGGACTTTGATAAATCTTCGGGAGAAGGAAGTATTAAAACTCATATTACAAATTTGCGGAATAAACTTAGAGCATCTGGAAGTTCAGAAGACCTGATTGAAAATATCTATGGCATAGGTTATCGTCTAGGAAAAAAGTAAAATAATTCGTAATTCGTAATTCGTAATTCGTAATTCGTAGCCAGAGACGGGCAAGATGCCCATCCTACAAGATTAGATAATGTGTTTCAAAGAATCAGATATCGTTTATTGTTGTCTTACTTAGGGGTGTTCGCATCGCTGCTGGGAATATTCGCGATCGCAGTCCGATTTGCATTCACTCGCAGCTTAACTGAACAAATCACAGATAAACTCACAGCCATAGGGAAAGGTGCGGCTGCAAATGTGGAGTTTGAAAAAGGTCGCCTGACGATTGAAAGTGACTTTCGTCCACAAGACTTAATTGCTTATCATGAAGCATTACAGTGGTTTGATATTCAGGGAAATTTAATTACCCAACAAGGAAAAACTGTTTTAACTTTACCTTTTTTACCAAATAAAATAGTACAAATTCAGAAAGGTAAAGTTCCTATCCAAGTAGTGACTGTACCAATTATTGCTAGCGATAATGGTGAGCTAGTTGGATATGTAAGGGTAAGCCAATCTTTGGAAGAATTTAATGAAACCCTTGAAAAACTGGACTGGGGATTAGGCGGTGGCATTATTATAACTTTGGTTCTGAGTAGTATTGGCGGAATTTTGTTAACTCGTCAAGCAATGCAACCTATTGAAGAGAGTTTTGAAAAGCTTAAACAGTTTACTGCTGATGCTTCACACGAACTACGTAGTCCGTTAATGGCGATCAAAATTAATGCTGAGTTACCGCTAGAATATCCAGAAGAAATAGGACCAAAAGATGCAGAGAAGTTTCAGGCGATCGCCAACGCTACTAACCAGATGACTCGCCTTACAGAAGACTTATTGATGCTAGCACGCACTGATAGAGTTTCCCCTCAAAATAGGGATACTCTCAATTTAACGTCAATGTTAGAGAACCTAATCCAACTATATAAACCTCAAGCTGAAGCTAAACAAATTAACTTGAAAATTCAATTAATTCCTAATCTTCAACTAATAGGTAATTCAATTCAATTAACGAGACTGTTTACTAATTTAGTTGAAAATGCACTCCATTACACACCATCAGAAGGCGTAGTTGAAATTAAAACCAGTCGTGTAGGTTCCCATCTTTATGTCAACCTACAAGATACAGGTGTCGGAATTGCACCAGAGCATATCGACAAAGTTTTTGAGCGTTTTTGGCGAGCAGATCAGTCTCGTTCTTATTGGTCAGGTGGTTCTGGTTTAGGGCTAGCGATCGCTCAAGCTATTGCCAAAAATCACGGTGGATTGATTAGTGTTACAAGTCAATTAGGAGTTGGTAGTTGTTTTACTGTGCGTTTACCAACTCCATAAATTCAATTCCCTACTTATTTATCATCATTAGTTTCTTTAACTTGAATACTACTCTTGGGACGAGTAGCTTCATTCTTCTCATCTTGTTGGTTAGCATTCTCAGCGTAGATAACTTTGCCATTACCAGCATCTACCTTAACATCTTGCTGACCAATTTCTACCGAATAAACTAAGTTGCCATCTTCATTTTCAAGTTTAACACTTTTCGCTTTACCTCCCACAGATGCTTCAACAGTTTGCTGTGCTTGTTGTGCTGTAATTTTAGCTAACGGTTGCAGTTTTGCTGCTTCTTGCTGTTCTTCTGCATCGTCATTTTTTTCACCATCTCCATCACTAGCTTCAGCAATTTGGATAGTACTATGATGTTGACGTGCAATTGCTACAAAAGATTGTGGTTGTTTTGCAAATACCACTCTCGACAATCCAGCGAATCCCAAAGTACCAATACAAGCTGCTGTCAAAATGAGTTTTGTTGAAGTTCTCATACTTGAAAAATCCCTTGAATTCTAGGTTTGTATCTTCACAGTAAGTAATAAAAGTCAAGAAGTAGTCAAGAATGTTTTTAATTCAATATCAAACATTGAAATATTTCAGCTATTTTTAGCATCTCTATTCTGAGAAAATTATATTTTCAATCAAATCTTGACTATTTCTTGACTTTTGCTGTGTAAAGTAAAATCACTCAATAATTTATGACAACACAGCTAACTTTCATCTGTTGTTATAAGTAGAACGACTTGAAAAAAAAACTATGTAATGTAACTTTAGCGAAAATCAGTTCGTAGTAAGGACTTTAGTCCTGATTTGAGAACTAAAGTTCTCACTACAAACCTTTAATTATTTACCCTGTTCTACTTACCAATTCAATTAATGATTGCAACACATCCTTGGATCAACTCAAGACGCGATGAATCGCGTCTCTACAAATAGTCTATTTGTCGCATTGTTTTTTCAAATTGGTGTTACTTGGTAATTTGCGATGCCTGTGGGAAGCGATCGCAACAACAGTCAGCATTCTCTACGATGACTTACTATTTTTTATCGTCAAAAAAATGAATAAAGTTGCAAAAGTCACGATTTTCTTCTGGATTATGAAGATCATCGCTACGACACTCGGCGAAACAGCTGGTGACTTCATCTCAATGTCTCTTGGACTGGGGTATTACGTAGCCTTTGCCATAACCTTCGCTATTCTGGCTATTCTCCTGTTTTTTCAAATTCAATCAGACAGATATCGTCCAGCGCTTTATTGGACAGCCATTATCGCTACAACCACAGCCGGAACGGAAGTTTCAGACCTGATGGATCGATCTCTTGGGCTTGGCTATGCACTGGGATCGCTTATCCTGGTAGCTGGTCTTTTAAGCGTTCTTAGCATCTGGTACTATCGCGATCGCGATCTGAGCGTTTATCCGATTATGAGGAAAGATGCAGAGACTACCTACTGGCTGGCTGTGGTGTTCTCCAACAGTTTGGGAACAGCCTTTGGTGACTTTCTCACAAGCAACTTGGGACTAAGCTATATCCAAGGCGCATTGGTGACAGCTACAGTCATTGGTGTTGTCATTGCCCTTCACTTCGTAACAAAGTTGAGCGATATCCTCCTATTCTGGCTCGCGTTTATCTTTACACGTCCCTTCGGAGCCACCTTCGGAGATTTTCTGACCAAACCAGTCAAAAATGGCGGTCTATCACTGCCAAGGGAATATGCTTCTGCGATCGCCTTTATCCTGCTGGCAGTTGTCCTATTCTTTTCCGTGCGAAAGGAGAAAAAAGTGCCTCACCCAATTGAGCGATCCGTTTAAGCATAATGAATAAAATCAAAGTATGCTCCGACAAATTTCTAATTTCTGGTTGCTTCATATACACCCTCGTTTGGCTCCCTTAATTGCCACAATTGGTATTGTCGGACTTGCTAGTTGTCTGCTAATACTTTTTGTTTTAGCAAAAATAGCTGAAGAGGTTTTAGAGCGAGATGCTTTTAGATTTGATACTACTTTCCTGTTATGGCTACATCAGTTTGCCAATCCAAATTTAGATAATTTAATGCTGTTTATTACAAATCTTGGTAATCCTACTACAGTGGTCATCGTTGTCGGCGTTAATCTATTATTACTTTGGTGGCGGCGTTATCGAGAAGAAGCAAAATTTTTTATCCTTGCTTGCCTGGGAGGATTCATTTTAAATACAGGACTAAAGTTATTTTTTTCTAAACCTCGCCCTGAACTATGGCATCGCCTGATTTCTGAAAAATCTTTTAGTTTTCCTAGCGGACATGCACTAGGTTCAATGGTGCTTTATGGTTTTATTGCTCACGAATTGGCAACTCACTATCCTCGTTTTGCCAAATTTATTTACAGTTTGACAGTTATATTAATTGCTGCAATTGGTATTAGCCGCTTATATTTAGGAGTCCATTGGCCCACAGACATAATTGCAGGTTATGGAGTCGGCTTTTTGTGGCTGATGATATGTATTACAATGCTGAGATTGCAGAAATTAAAGCAGGGAAACTTAGTTAATTAAATCCTCTCAACCTCTAATCCCATAACTCTAAGTACAACATTTCATTGATTCGTAGCGAATTCTCTGCGTGCCTCTGCGCTTACCTCCGCGCTCCTCTGCGTTGAAAATTTCACCCTCAATTGATCCCCAAGTTACCAATCCAAGATAGGATAGACGTTGATTTACGTATTCTTTTAATTAATGCATATGAAGCGCTATTGGTCGCGTTTGCTTGCGCTGGTTTTGGTTGTAGCTATTGGCTTAATGGGCTGTTCTGGCAGTCCAGATAGTTTGACTGGGGATTATCGCCAAGACACCTTAGCTGTGGTCAATGTTATGAGACAAGCTCTGAATCTATCACAAGATTCATCAGACAAAACAGCAGTTCAAGCAGAAGCGCGTCAGAAAATTAATGACTTTTCGGCTCGCTATCAGCGAGTTAACTCTGTTTCTGGACTTAGCTCCTTTACAACTATGCGGACAGCCCTTAATTCCCTGGCTGGACACTACAGTTCTTACCCAAATCGTCCCGTACCCGAAAAACTCAAAAATCGTTTAGAGAAGGAATTACAGCAGATTGAAGCAGCGCTGAAGCGTGGCGGCTAACTCTTGCCCAGGCGAATGGAATTCGTGGCTATACAGACAAAACCCACCTCCGTGGGTTTCAAATTCCTGGAGTCTGCGTGGTGCGAGAAGCGCAGCGCAAGTGTAATCTGCGGACTTTGTTAGTGTAGCCGCGATTTCCGATCGCTTACTTTGTATCCATCCAATTTTCACCAACACGCACCTCTACCAGCAATGGCACACTCAACTCGACTGCATTTTCCATCACCGACTTAATTTGCAGTTGTAATTCATCCCACTCATCAGGGGGAATTTCAAACACTAATTCATCGTGTACTTGCAACAACAAACGCGCCTGATAGTTCTTCAAAACCTCATGCAATCTTACCATTGCAATTTTGATAATATCAGCGTTTGAACCTTGAATTGGTGCATTAGCAGCCGAGCGTAGTAAACCCGCATCATAAGGGCCCAAATTCTTCAATTTACTCAGATCGATATCTTCTGGGTTACTGCCTTTTAATTTGCGTAAACTGTTATTAGTAAAATCAAAATAACGACGACGACCGAGAATAGTTTCTACATAACCAAGAGCGATCGCTTCTTTTTTTACTTGCTCCAAATATCCAAAAACTTTAGGATATCGTTCATTAAACCGCTTAATGAACTCGTTAGCAATGTTCTTATCTATCCCAGTTGAGCGCGAAAACCTGAGAGAACCCATTCCATAAATCACGCCAAAATTGATAGTTTTTGCCATCCCTCGTTCTTCTGAGGTGATATTTTCTTTTTCAAATACTAACCGCGCGGTAACAGTGTGAACATCTTCATTTTGTTGATATGCTTGCACTAATATCGGCTCTTGACTCAAATGAGCCAAAATTCGTAGTTCAATTTGTGAGTAATCAGCAGCCACCATTAACCACCCAGATTCTGGCAAAAATGCCTTCCGAATTTGGCGACTAAAAGCTGTGCGAATGGGGATATTTTGTAAATTCGGATTAGAAGAAGATAATCTACCAGTTGATGTTGCTGCTTGATTAAAATCAGTATGCACTCGCTGCGTATCTGGACGCACCAATACAGGTAAGGCATCAACATAAGTAGATTTTAATTTAGATAAGGTGCGATATTCAATAATCGCCTCAACAAAACCACTGTTATCATCTTCTTGGAGTCTTTCTAGTGTTGCTGCGTCTGTAGAAAAGCCTGTTTGAATTTTTCGAGAATGTCTGGTACTTAACCCCAACTTTTCAAACAAGATTTGGCTCAATTGTTTAGGAGAACCTAAGTTAAAATTTTCTCCAGCTATTTCAGTCGCTTCCTCTTTTAACCTAGCTAACTCAGTTTCTAAATGCTGTGAAAGTTCTTTTAAATAAGCTGAATTAATGCGGACACCCGTGTATTCCATTTGAGCCAAAACTGCTTCTAGCGGCTGTTCCACTTCCACCAATAGCTTAGACAAAGTTGGAATTTGATCCAGTTCCTCACGCAATTTCGCCACTAACCCAAAAGTAGAATAAGCATCCATACCGCAGTAATCTGCAACGGCTGGAATATTTATATCAGCGATGGTTTTACCTTTAGGAACTAAATCTAAGTAACTTTTTGCTATCAATCCCAAATATCGCTGGCCTAAATCCATCAAATTATGACTTGAGTCTGGATTTAGAATGTAACTTGCCAGCATGGGATCAAACACTACTCCCGCTAAATTAATCCCTTGACACTTTAAAACTAAGCGGTCAAATTTGGCATTCTGTAAAGCTTTGGGATAATCAGCACTTTCGAGAATTGGGCGTAATGCTTCTAGCACCAAATCTTTATGCAAATTTTCCCCAGTTTTATGCCCCATAGGAATATAGGCTACTTCATCCGGTTGCGTTCCCCAACAACAACCAATTCCTACTAACTCAGCATCTCTTGGTTCTAAAGAGGTAGTTTCAGTATCCCAAGCAACGGGAATCTCTGGGTTAGTGAATGTTTGCAAAAGTTTCACTAACTCAGTTAGTTTTGCTTCAGTGTTGATGATGCGTGGTGTAATCGGAGAAATAGATTTTAGTGCAACTGCTGCTGTATCACTAGCACTAAAAAACCACAAATCATTATCTTCATCATCCTTCAATTCGGAGTGAAGATTAATTGCGTCTGTTTTAGCTTCTTGCTTTTCTTCAAATTGTCCACCAAAACGTTGCTGTAGGTCGTTAATCCTACCTAAAAAAGACTTGAACTCTAATTTTTCTAAAATGGGGGATAAGACGTTTATATCAAAACCTTTTAATTTGCAATCTTCTAAATTAATTTCTAAAGGAACATCTAAAACTATGGTTGCCAAATAGCGAGATTTATCGGCATCTTCTTTACCACTTGCTAGTTTTTTCTGAGTTGCGCCTTTAATTTCATCTAACGCTGCATAAATATTGTCAAGGGAACCATAGCTATTTAGCAGTTGCACTGCTGTCTTTTCCCCAATTCCCTTGACTCCAGGAATATTATCTGATTTATCACCACAAAGAGCTTTAAAATCGATAATTTGTGAAGGGAAAACACCCATCTTCTCTTTGACTTGTTCTGCTTCAAATTCCGTAATGCTATTTGTAGAGCGTTTTATGGCATCTGGACTAAAATTCAGAACAGTGATTTCTTTGTCAGAGTCGATCAGTTGAAATAAATCGCGATCGCCTGTGAGAATCTTCACCCTATACCCAGCCACAGTTACTCGCTGTGCTAAGGTTCCTAAAACATCATCAGCCTCAAAACCAGGGGCAGTGAAAATTGGTAGATTGAAGCCATTTAGCAACTCATGCAGGTTTGCTAAGTCGGGAATGAAGTCTTCCGGCGTTTCTTTGCGATCGGCTTTATAAGTCTCGTCAGCTTCGTGGCGAAAAGTGGCCTCACCCAAATCAAAAGCGATCGCCATTGCTTGGGGCTGTTGTGTTGCCATTACCTCAAGCAGGCACTTCACAAAACCAAAACATATACTCGTCGGAATCCCTGCTTTAGTACGCAGTCCTCCATCTCGCCCTTTGGCGAAAGCAAAGTATGAACGATAAGCCAGGGAGTGTCCATCTACAAGGATGAACGTGGGGCGTGTTGCAGTTACAGATGTGAAAGTTTCAGACATAGCCCTATTTTAGCCAGAAGCTTTGTCACATAGTTAGCAATTTTAGATGCTAGTTCAACTTGGCTTTAGCAACAATAGCGCAGTTTTTGCGTGCCAATTGCTCCTGCATATAATTTTAGACGAAGTGATGTCTACGCATTTGCAGCTTCAGTACGGAAGCCAAGTAGAACCAAACTTTTGGCAGCAATACCGCCTTAATTAAGTACGTGGGTATCAACATAGTAACCATGTAATAACTAGATCGCCGATTTCTCACCAAAACTTGGGAATCTATCTCCTGAGCGTTTTATGTTTAATTAGATTGACCTAGCTTACTTCTCAAGAACTAACAAACACTAGCTTAATCTTTCGACATAATACTACCACTATCAAAACCCCTTCGCATTAACAAAACTTTATATATACCAATCAAAAAGGATATTTTCCGAAGAGACTTGAACATAAAAACTTCACATAAAGTTACGTGGAATTATCAATCCGACAAGCAAAGTTTCAGAGTTAGAAATAACTTAGTAATCCTGTAATGATTCGTTTGAGAAAAGCATCTTCCATCATGACAACAAAACTATTGAACACTCTCGCTGCTGCTACAACTTTGGCAGGGATTGTTGCAACATCTGGAGTAGCTAACGCAGCTTCTCTCTCTTACACCAGTTCCACTAATTACGATTTTACAGATATCATTGATGCACCTTTAAGCGTCCAGCAATTTAACTCATCTCTAGGCACACTCCAGGGTGTAACGATAGAATTTACTGGCAATATACTTGGAAATGCAGGTTTGGAAAATAAAAATACAACCGCACGTCAAGCCACAGTAAATCTTAGCAGTCAATTGAACTTACAACTAGATAATCAGTCTCTATTGGCGCTCAATCCTGAATATTCTTACAATTACCAACTTGCTAAATATGACGGCACCACTGATTATGGTGGCACATCTGGAAAGACTGTTTCTAACTTAACTGCCACACAATCTGCTACCCAGTCTTTCACTAATACCCAATTTTTGCAGTCTTTTATTGGCAATGGCAACGTAGACTTCCTGTTCTCCGCTCTAGCCACCTCAGCAGTTACAGGATCGGGCAACATGAGATCCTATATTGATACTTATGCTAAAGCAGGTATCAAAGTAACTTATGACTACCAATCAGTACCTGAACCCTCTGCCACACTTGGAGTTGGTTTAATTGCTGGGCTTTGTTTGTTGTCACAACGTAAAAAAAGCTGGCTGAAGGTTTCCAATTCATAGACTTTTTTGAATAGGTGGATTTTTCCCATCCTATCTATACAGTCAGGCTCTCTAATTTAAATGAAAAACCCCGATTTTTTCGAGAATCGGGATTTTTTATGGCGATTATTAGCCAGAATTTTGAAAAATTTTCAAAAGATACCATAGCTAAAATTGTGTGATTCAACATCCTCACGGTAGGCATATTGGGTTGACTAGAGAACCCAATTTTGTCTACTACTCCCCACTAGTCGCTAGAGCCTGTTAACCTCTTACTGGAACTTAAATCTAGGAAATTATGCAGAAAGCATCTGCCACACATCTGGTATCTACTAATCATCAGGCTGCTGCAAAAGACATTAAACTACTAGTTTTGGATATAGATGGCACGATCGCAGGACATTCTAACACCGTCAGCGCAGGTGTAAAGCAAGCTATTGTGGCAACGCAAGCACGAGGAATTCCAGTGGCGATCGCTACAGGTAGAATGTATCGTTCAGCTTTGCGCTTTCACCAAGAAATTGGTTCTACATTACCATTAATGGCTTATCAGGGAGCCTGGATTCAAGACCCGATCGCTCAAAAACTTCATCGCCATTGGGCTGTTTCTAGGGAAATGGCCCACCAGCTACTCGACTATTTTGAACAGCCTGAGTTGCGATCGCTCCTATCTGTCCACTTTTACATCAACGATCAACTATACGTCCGTGAGTTGACTAGAGAAACCCAAATTTATGCAGAACGTTCTGGTATTACCCCAATTCCCGTTGGTGATTTGCGCCAAACCTTAGCAAATGAACCAACAAAAATTCTCGCTTTGTCTGATGACGTAGATTTAATCGATCGGTTATTGGGGAATTTGCGCCGCCAATATACACCTGCTGAACTTTATCTCACAACATCTGTTGCTACCTTTTTTGAAGCAACTAACGCCTCTGTGAATAAAGGAACTGCTGTACGTTACCTAGCCGAAGAATTGCTAGGATTACAGATAGCCAATGTTATGGCGATTGGTGATAACTTCAATGATGTAGAAATGCTAGAGTCTGTTGGACTTGGTGTAGCTATGGGCAACGCACCAGAAGGAGTACAAGCGATCGCTAAGTGGGTAGCTCCTAGTGTAGAGGAAGACGGAGCAGCAGTAGCAATTGAAAAGTTTTTGCTGTAATGAGGATACTCTTCCGAGCCTGAAGCATATAAATCAGAAAGGACACCAACGACTGGCCGTGTTTCGTCTCGGTGTCCTAGCTGGTTCGCTCCTCACACACCTGCTAATGTAGCTGAGGTGATGCATTGAGTCAATAGCTATTATAAAAGTTTTTATTTTTGCCTAAGCGACATTACCGATTTATAACTCTAAGGGCGCAAAAACACCCAATTTTTCCTCTAGCACATGTCTTAATACTGACTGAGTAGCCATAAGTAATCCGAGTCTGGCTTGAGCTAGTTCTGGTGATGTAATTTTTACCTCACCCCAAATCCGGCAATTACACCAAAAATTTTCAAAAGCTTGGCTCAAATTCAGCGCAACTTTTTCCCACTTTACAGAACCGCTAATATCAGGGCACTCTATGTTGTCTACTACTTGTATTAACTCGCCAATCAGACGACGCTCATCTGGATGATTTAGTCCTAGTGTTCGATCGCAGTTTAGCCAAGGTAGAGGGTTCGGAGAGATAACATCCCAAAAAGCTGGACTAGTATTTGGAACTGGTTCTCTAAGTTTTATCAATCCCTCTCGGTGAGCCAGCAACACTAGCGAACAGCAACGTGCATGGGCGTGCTGAACAGCAAACAATGAATTGGGGATTGGGGATTGAAAAGAGGCAGAGGTGCGGAGTGCAGGGGGCAGAAGGGAAAACTCTTCTTCCTTGCTCCTTGCTCCCTGCCCCCTGCTCCCTTGCTCCCCATCTTCTCCTAGACTCCCGACTGCAAGACTTTGTAACCAAGTAGCTAAGGTCGAGTGAGTCAATTCAAAATGTATCCAACCAGGAGGAACTATTTGGATGGTAAAAACGTCACCACAAATCCTCAAGAAATCAGATGCGATCGCATTGGCAAGCTCCATAGTTTTCCAATTCTGAGATTTTGACAATCGCAAAGCCACACTTGAGATATATAAAATTTTATTCTTATCTCTATCTTTATATAGATAATCTTTTTTATCTTTTATGCATATAAATTCTGTTTTGTAAGTATCAATGCTTAGTAACTTTATTATATAACTGTATAATAGCTGTTTTATTGACGTATATTTGATAACTGGCGATCTATAATGCACGTAATATTATTTAAATTATCGTGTAAGATATATTTGTTAATTTTCTGTCATCTATCTTGGGGTATAAATTTAATTTAGATGAAGAAAAATGAGAGAAGGATAAAATTTGATGAATAATCGATGAATAGTAAGTAAACTTTACTACCATCATTGTACAGTAGGAAGTATAACAAAAGAGTAGAGAGTAATTTGCTTTCTATTCTTTGGATTGGCTGGCGCTGTTAGGCGTTAAGCCTCGCCAACACAAAGACACTCCTTGCACCTTTTGATCACGTCTTTGTCTTCAGCCAAACGCTCTTTGTTACCTATGCAATCTCCATCCTCCTTTTCTGAGGCATCACGGCCTTTTTTAACTTGGCAACGAATTCTTGACTGGGCTCAAGAACACTATCGATGCCGTACCTTTAGCAAAGATGAGCGTATTCCAGCCCGGCCTGGATTGCTATATTTGGTGCAAAGGGGTGCGATCCGCATGGTAGGAACCGCCCAAGTTAGTGCGACAGCTAGTCAGCTAACGTCTCGAAGAATCAACAGAACCCCAGAAGAAGCGTTCTTGGGTTTTGTGGGAGCGGGACAGCCATTTGAAATTGTTGCTCAGTCGCCATTCACACTCCAGGCTTACGCCCATGTTGACCAAACTGCGGTGCTGTGGATGTACTGGCACGATCTAGACAATTGGCCTCACTTCCGTCGTGAAGTTATGGATGCCTTTAGGTATCAGCACCAGCGTAAGCTGCTGTGGCTGAGTGCCTTGGGACAACGCCGCACAATTGACCGACTCTTAGGATTTCTCACATTGTTAATTGAGGAATATGGAGAGCCAGCAATGAGCGACACCGATCCTGATGTGATTCGCGGCTATTGTCTGCCCTTTCCCCTTACTCATGCCCAAATTGGTAGCGCGATTGGTTCGACCCGTGTCACCGTCACCCGCTTGATGGGTAAGCTGCGTCAACGCGGCTTAATCCTCACTCAAGGGGATAATCTAATTTGCTTGCCAGCAGAATCGATTAATAGAGCTGGTTAAAGCACAGTTCAGAGCGGCGATTTCCGCCACTCTGCCTAATTGCTATCGCTCTTGTCAGCGAATTTTGACAAACCCAGCTTGACTAATCAGTTCCTGTCCCTGCTCAGTCAGCAGTAAGTTGGCGTAAGCGACACCTGCTTGCTGCTCAGTCTGACTATTTTGTTTGACCACCACAAACAGATTGCGGGTAATCGGGTATTTTCCTGATTGGAAAGCATCAATGTTCAATTTGTTCCGTTTACCAGGACATTCCGACGGGAGGACAGAAGGTTCTTGGTATGGAGGAATATATTGTCCTTGCGTCCGCCCCAACGGCAAGGCTTTGATTGAGCATTGAGGAATCACCTCTGGGGCAGAAGCGTAGTAGATGCTACCATAACTAGCAGCCAATTTTTGCAAGGCTTGGGTGGTTGTGGAGATAAATTCCACATTGGAGCTGAAAGCTTGACCACCCAAGATGTCTTGGACAAAAAGTTCTACAGTACCGCCATCAGCAATGCGGCGGGAATAGGGCTTAATCGGGATATTGGGGCCACCCACCTGGCTCCAATTATTGATTTTACCTGTGTAAATTGACTTTAATTGGTCTACCGTCAGTCCTGCGATGTTGAGGTTAGGATTAACTGCGACTGCTAAACCATCAATAGCCACAGGAATTTGTTTCAAACTGAATCCGCGCTGCTGGGCACGGCTTAGTTCCCGATCTAGAACTGGTCGGGAGGACTGGGCAAATGCTAGTTGACCGTCTATCAGTGACTGGATACCAGTGCCAGAACCAGGAGATGTATTGCTGGGTTCGACATAACGCAGGCGAAGTTCTGGTCGCGCCGCTTGAATTGCTGGATCGACTACCAATCGAATCGGTGCCCAAGATGTACTGCCTCCGTAATTGAATAATCCTGTAGGAACATCTTTTACTGAGGTAAAAGTATTGCTAGTAGGTTGTTCTGATTTGACTTGGGGAGTTTTGGTGCTACCAGAATTGATTGTATTTAGCTCAACACCAGACTTTCTACTAAACCACCAAAAACCGCCAGCTATTAGCCCGGCCGTGATTAGGATGGATAAAACAAGAATAGGTATTTCATTTTTTTGTTTTTGGGACATAGTTACCCGCGTGTCCATTCAATATAAGTACTTGACTTGATAGGTGCTTGCTACTTGAGATTGTATTGGGAGGACGGGTGTTTTGTTCGCGAATTATGACAAATCCTAACTTCTGATTAATTTAGGGTTTGAGGTATAATAAATTTCCTTTAAATTATCTGTTACTTCTCTATAAGTGCATAAATTGCTAGTTGACACTAAGATTTTTCCCTATGAAGCTCAATTTCTCATCTTGAGAGCTTTTTTAGGTTAACTATTGGTTAATTTTTAATTTTTATTGCTAATTATCGGACTGGTTCAAAGTCATAACCAGTGCCAGAGCGAGAACCAGGAACAATTTTTACAAGTTGGACTGGCGCATTGCGATCGCCTGATGCTAAAAACCGAATTGTACCAGAAGCACCGGTGGCAGAAAAGTCAGAAGACGCTAGTGCTTGTTGGACTCCAGACCTCGTAGGATTGAGTTTTAATGCAGTAATTAAAGCTACAGTGGCATCATAGCTAAGGGCGCTTCGCCAACTTACATCAGCGCCCCATAACTGTCGAGATTTTTGGGGAAAATCTGATTTGCGATCGCCATCAATATGCCAGGAAACTGCCAATACCATTCCCACAGCTTGCTCTCTGCCAATTTCTAAAGTTTTGGCGGTGTAAACATCATCTCCTGCCAGTAGAGTTAATCGTTTCTGGTTAATTTGAACGACTTGTAGGGCTTTATCGAGAGTTTGAGTGTTAGCAGCCAACATCAAGACTTCTGCACCTTGCTTAGTTGCCTGCTCTACGCTTTTAGCCGCACTAAAATCTGCCTTGGATAAGTCAAATTCGCTGGATACTTGTCCACCTTCTAAGGAAACAGATGAAACAAACTCCGACTTTAAAGACTGGCTATAGTTACTCTGAGAATTAAAGAAAACCACAGCATTTTTTTTCTGCAAGGTTCTCACCATATAGTTAGCTAAACTTCTCGCAGCCATAAAATCACTCGGAACCGTGCGAAAAACGTAGCGGCTAAAGTTAGAAATTTTGACAGATGTGCTGGTAGGGGAAATTGCTACAAGTTGTCCAGAATTATAAATAGTACCTGCGGCCAAGGTGGAATCGCTAGTATTCGGCCCAACTACACCTAATACTTCTGAATTAGTGACTAGGCTGGAAGCGATTTGCTTGGCTATTTCTGGATTGTCGTCGTCGTTAGCTATTCCTACTCTCAACGGCACTCCTTTGACTCCTCCAGAGCTATTAACTTGATTTTGGGCTTGGGCGATGCCACGTAAAATTTCTAAAGCAGCATTGGGGTCAGTGCCAAAAGGTACAGAAGCCACGATGGTATAGCTCTTGGATCTGATGCGGGCATTGTTAAGAAAAATTAGTGTTTCTGGATCGTTAGGGTTGAGTTTTAGGGCATCTCTGAAATTGGCGATCGCCTTATCGTAACTTTTAGCAGCGATCGCCTGTACTCCTTCTTTTTTTTCAGCAGAAACAGCACCTGGAGTCAAAGTTTTGTCCCCAAAACTAATCCGATCTTGTAGAGATAGATTGTTAGCTGGTTCCGAACCTGGAGCGATCGTATTACCAATTTTGGCTCCAAAACCATTAGTAAACCACCACGCACCACCGCCAACTATTCCAACTGTCAGCAACAGAGCTAAGGCTAAAATTTTGGTTTCATTCTTCTGTGACATGAAAAAATTTGAATAAAATAAAAATGTTTGTTATTTAATTATTTGGCTAAGTTCATTTAATTCTGACAAATCCAGTCTTTTCGATTAATTCTTGACTCTGAGGTGTCAGCAGCCAATTTGCATAAGCAACGCCAGCTTCCTGATCTGTTTGACCATTCTGTTTAACAATTACAAATAAGTTGCGGGTAATTGCATAGTCTCCACTACGAAACGCTTGACTATTCAATTGATTACGTTTGTTGGGACATTGAGATGGAGGTACAAACGGTTCTTGGTAAGGAGGCACCAATTGACTGCTTGTGCGCCCCAGTGGTAGGGATTTAATAATACATTGAGGTACCACTTCTGGGGCAGAAGCATAGTAAATTCCCCCAGGATTTGCAGCTACTTTTCGTACTGCTTCAGTTGTCGTGTCAACATAACTTACATTGTTACCAAAATTTTCTTTATTTAGAACATTTTCGAGAAAGAATTCTACTGTACCCCCGGCTTCTTTGCTACGGGAGTAAGCTTTAATTGGTAAATTTGGGCCACCCGCCTGTTGCCAATTAGTAATTTTACCAGTGTAGATGTCTTTGAGTTGAGCCACAGTTAAACCAGGTATGTTGAGATTGTGGTTAACTGCGATCGCAATTCCATCAATCGCCACTGGAATTTCTTTTAAACTAAATCCTTTTTGTTTCGCTTCGGCATTTTCTTCAGCCTTTACTGAACGAGAAGATTGAGAAAAAGCTAGTTGATTGTCTATTAACATCCGCAGTCCAGTTCCAGATCCTGCTTTACCTGATGGCGGCTGAGTATAGCGTAAAATAAACCGGGGACACTGGCTTTCTAGTACAGAGTCTACATCTTTACGGATGGGTGCCCAGGTTGTGCTACCACCATAATTGAATGTCCCTTCTGGGAGGTTGGGCACGTTACATTTACTGGCAAACTTGTTTACGGAGTTATCTGTGTTACCAGTCCCCGAAGGTTTAGCGACAGTTCCATTTAGTTGCGCCCACCGTTCCATAAAAAACCATAAACCACTAAAGATTAAACCAATGGTGATGACAACGGCTAAGAAAAGGCTAAGTGTTTCGTTTTTTTGAGACATAGGTGGCTGTTAGCACCAAAAGTTTTTTAAAGGATGAGAGATAATAGTTTATAAATAAGTCGAAATATGGCTGTTAGTGAAATGGCAACTAAAGCTGCTGCAACTGATAAAATGATCACTCCCTGAATGCCAAGCCCCCCTTGTAAAAAGGGGAGAAAAAAAATAAGCGTAAAAGTAATTGTTGGAATAATTAATAAGTCGAACTTTTCAATCCACCGCCTGGTTTGGGCAAATATCAGTATCCCCAAAATCACACATCCAACAATAAAAGTAGGTATTGGTGATTGTACTAGACTAAAGAGGGCGATCGCTATCAATGACCCCTGAAATCCACTAAATGCTGCCCCACCCAATAATTCCACTGTAGAAAACGCTGGTTGAGTTGGTGAACGGTTGGAGACGGCGGGATTAGAACCTTGAGATGGCTGTGGTGGGAGGGTTGCAGAGGGCGAATTAAGCTGTGTAGCAGCTAGAGGCTGTGAATGAAGTGCATTTAGAACTTCCTGTGCCGACTGGAAGCGCTGATTAGCAGCAGGTAGCAGCATCTTATCTAAAATGCCAGCAAGGTGAGGATTGACGCTAACTTGCTCGTGCCATTTCCACTGGTTGCTGTAAGCATCAAATAGTTGAATAGCTTCCTGATTTGTCAACAAAGTAATAAGAGTTACAGCTAAAGCATATAAATCCGTAGATGGGAATACTTGACCCCCAGCCATCTGCTCAGGCGGTGCAAATCCCATAGAATAAATTCCTGTCGAAGAAGCAGCCCCTAATGCAACGTTTGTCACTTGCTTAACTGCGCCAAAATCTAGTAAAAAAAGTTTACCATCACGACGGCGCATAATGTTAGAAGGTTTAATATCTCTGTGGATAATGTTTCGATCGTGGACAAACCTTAGTACCTTGAGGATTTCTTGCAGTACTTCTAACACTTGCTGTTCAGAAAATTTACCCTGTTGAGCTAATTCTTCTTCTAAGTTTTGCCCATCAATATATTCTTGTACTAAATAAAAAAATTGGTCTTCTTGACCTGCTTGCGAACTATTAACTATCACTGGAAAGAAGGCAAACAAGTCGGGGATTTGCTCGTGATCGTTACCAAGTTGTGCTAAAACATCTGCCTCTCTCTCAAACATTATCTGTGCTTGTTGCAGTTGAGCTAAGGTTAAATTTCCTGCTGGTTGAAACTGCTTAACGACGCATTCACGCATTCCAGGGATTCGCCGATCGCGTGCCAAAAACGCAGCTCCAAACCCGCCCCTTCCCAGCAACTTTGTAGGTACATATCGACCATCTAGCAGCAGTGGCATCCCACAGGTAGTACAGTACTTTTGCTGCGTTGTTTTCAGGTTCGTAATATTATCTAGATCCACAAAATAGTTTCGTGGCTGCGGGCAACGTGGACGAGTACAGTAAACTTCCATTTTAGTGATTAGTCATTAGTCAAAATAATTCGTAATTGATAATACCCGCCATTCACTTAGCGTCTCGTAGAGAAGGCGAGAAACAAGCTACATCATTCGTAATTAATTAATTTTGCCTACAGATAAACTAGATTAATTGATGATTTTCCTTTATATACAACCCCTAGCTTTCCTGCGGTATGCTGCGCGAACAGCTATCAGGTCAGGATGACGAATTATGGCGCAGCCTTACCGTAGAGGATTACAAACTATTTAGTCATTAGTCATTTACAAAAAAACAAAGGACAAATGACGAGGTTTTAGTCTTCGCCGGAGGAGGCGGGCATAGCTATATCCAACGTAGCGATCGCTATGCTTTTTTGTGTAAATGTTAAGACATCTTGACTCCATCCAGGGTTAGCAAACTGGGGCAAAATTTCTTTACTAAAAGCTTCTGCGGCCTTGGATCTATAGCGATTGGGATTAAAAATCAGCCACAGTGTCCGTTTGACAACGACACCTTCAATAGGGGTACGATGGAGAACACCCATTTGTAACTCTTTAGCGATCGCACTTGTTGAAACAAAAGCAGCCCCTAAACCAGATTGCACGGCATTTTTAATTGCTTCAATGGAATTTAGTTCCATTTCAACCTTAAAACGTCTGGTATCAATTTCACAACGTCCTAACACTTGGTCAATTACTTTGCGGATAGTCGATTGGGAATCTAGGGCAATGAATTGTAATTTATATAGGTCTTCTTTTTGGATTGTTTCAAGTTTGGCAAAGGGATGAAAGACAGGTAAAATCAGCGCTAATTCGTCTTCAGCGTAAGAAAGAACTTCTAAAGATTCTGACAGTTCGCCAGGAATTTCACCGCCAATAATCGCCAGATCGACTTGTCCGTTAGCGACACTCCAAGCAGTTCGCCGGGTAGAGTGGACGTGTAGTTGTACAGCCACATCTGGATATTTTTGTCGGAACATACCGATCATTTTGGGTAACAGATAAGTGCCGGTGGTTTGAGAAGCACCGACAATCAACGTACCACCTTGGAGATTTTGTAAATCCTCAATGGCGCGGCAGGTTTCCTGACACAGACTAAGGATTTTTTCACCGTAATTTAGGAGTAGATGCCCTGCTTCAGTTAATTGAGCGCGTCGTCCTCCACGGTCGAATAAAGGGACATCGAGCTGGCGTTCGAGATTTTGGACTTGTAAGCTGACGGCAGGTTGGGAAACGTAAAGACTATCGGCGGCCCGCTTGAAGCTTCCTTCTTGGGCGATCGCTTTTAAAATCCGTAACTGATCTAAAGTGAAAGGAAGGTCAGACATAAGGCTCAACCCACAAACTTTTAAAGGAGCGGATGCACACAACAAATAAAGTTTGGCAGCAATCAGCCATGCATGATTTGTTGCATATTAAACTTGAAGGCTTGACTCGAAAAGGACAGTAGCACAACATCTTGACTAAAGTCTCCTTTGGAATACTTTGTGGTATTGGTTGTACTGAATTCAATTTTCTTTAAATTACTTCACCTGTCTATATGCTGCTGATTTCTTGGTTGACACCCAGTCATTTTGTCATACTGGGGTTACAAATAGTTTTTGCGATCGCTCACAGTGGAGGCGCTGCTTTGCGTCCAAGGGCAGAAAAATATATTGGCCCAAGGCTTTATCGCATTCTCTTTGCATTAGTCAGCCTACCGTTGGCTGCGATCTTAATTATTTACTTTTTTGGGCACCGCTATGATGGTTTGCAACTTTGGCAGGTACAAGGAGTACCAGGAGTGCGAGAATTTGTTTGGCTGCTGTCAGCGATCTCGTTTTTGTTTTTATATCCTGCTACCTTCAATCTACTAGAAATTGCTGCTATTCAAAAGCCCCAAGTTCATCTCTACGAAACAGGAATTATTCGGATTACTCGTCATCCTCAGATGGTGGGACAAATAATCTGGTGTGTTGCCCATACTCTCTGGTTGGGTACTACCTTTACCCTTGTGACTTCCATTGGATTGGTGTTACATCACTTGTTCGGGGTTTGGCATGGGGATCGCCGTTTGAGCGATCGCTATGGAGAAGCCTTTGAAAGTGCCAAACAACGGACTTCAATTATTCCCTTTAAAGCAATTATTGACGGTCGTCAATCTATCTTATGGCAGGAATTTATTCGCCCTTCCTATTTGGGAGTTGCCATTTTTATCGCTTTGCTTTGGTGGTCACACCCTCTGCTGATGGAAGCAACTGGTAGAATAAAATGGGAAATTTAAGCGATCCCCAATGTCAGCAGAAAATCCCAAATAGATTAAAATTTCAGCTTATCAATTGCCCCAAATCAATGTAGGATAAGTTCAAACGTCTATCAGTGGGGGTGCGTTCAGTTAGCTTGAGATTTTTATTGGTAGTTGAAGACCCGTTGTCTTTCCCTGGGAGTCAGTGGCAGATTAAGTCAAATTCCCAGGCGGATACAGCAATCAGGAGTCTAACATTCAAAAAAGCCACCGTGAGAGTCCCGATGGCTTTTTTGTCAGAGACACATCAACGCGCTCAATTTTTACTCAATTATTCTGTGTCCTGAGATTTGGTTCCTGAAAGCATCTATCGGCAGTTACTGACTTACCAATCCTTCACTTCAGTACTGATAGGTAGTTTGATATAAAAACCTTATAATCCAAGAGGCGTCATGGTGTTGTCGGTTAGTGAACAGACATTTACTCAAGAAGTTTTAGAATCTCCTATTCCTGTTTTAGTTAACTTTGAAGCACCTTGGTGTGGGTTGTGTCGGATTATCCACCCGCTATTGTTGCAATTTCAAGCCCAATGTGGGGACGAAATTAAATTAGTTGGGGTTAATGCCGATCAAAATTTTAAATTGTCTACTACTTATAGGCTAAAGTCACTGCCAACTTTACTACTGATTGAAAATGGCACTGTTCGCCATCGCTTGGAAGGGTTTCGTGGCAGAGAAGATTTACGTCTAGCTTTAGAAGACATCAAAGTAAGCTACAGCAGTTACCCGAAAATTTACAAGAGTCCAAAAACAGCGGACTTAGAACGTCGGTCAGCCTGATGGACATTGGGCATTGGGCAGAGGAAATGAGGCATGGCGCAAGTGAGCAATGACAAATGACCAATGACAAATAACCAATGACAAATGACCAAATCTAAAACCATGCTTAATACCCCACCCAATCAGTCTTGGGTGGGTTATTTTATCCTAAAGGGTGTGTGTCACAATTATTAACAGTTTCGACACGCTAAATCAAGAATTCTAAAAGTAGGCGTCAGTGATGGAAGTAATCTATCAGTATGCCTGGCTGATTCCGGTGTTCCCTCTTTTTGGGGCAATGCTGGTCGGTCTAGGGTTAATCTCGTTGAATCAGGTGACAAACCGCCTCCGGCAGCTGAACGCTGTGGTGATTATCTCTATGATGGCAGCAGCTATGGTGCTGTCGGTTGCCTTGCTCTGGAGTCAAATTCAAGGACACGCGACTTATACCCGCACCTTTGAGTGGGCAGCAGCAGGTAATTTTCACCTGAGCATGGGCTACACTATCGACCACCTGACAGCCCTAATGCTGGTGATTGTCACAACGGTAGCCTGCTTAGTCATGGTTTACACCGATGGCTACATGGCTCACGATCCCAGTTACGTGAGGTTTTACGCCTATCTCAGTTTGTTTGGCTCCTCAATGTTAGGTCTGGTGGTCAGCCCCAACCTAGTACAGGTTTATGTATTTTGGGAATTAGTGGGAATGTGTTCCTACTTGCTGGTCGGCTTTTGGTTCGATCGCAAGGCAGCAGCCGATGCCGCTCAAAAAGCGTTTGTAACTAACCGCGTCGGCGACTTTGGTTTGTTACTAGGCATTTTGGGGCTATTCTGGGCGACGGGAAGCTTTGATTTTAATATCATGGGCGATCGCCTCGCCCAACTCGTGGAATCAGGTTCTATCAGCAATTTTCTCGCTGTCCTGTTAGCGATTTTAGTTTTCTTAGGCCCAGTGGCGAAATCAGCCCAATTCCCCCTCCACGTCTGGCTACCAGATGCGATGGAAGGCCCCACCCCCATTTCTGCCTTGATTCACGCAGCAACAATGGTCGCGGCGGGTGTTTTCCTCATTGCCCGGATGTACCCAGTATTTGAAGGCGTTCCAGTTGCAATGAACGTCATTGCCTTTACTGGGGCGTTTACGGCGTTTTTGGGGGCAACCATTGCCATTACCCAAAACGACATCAAAAAGGGCTTGGCTTATTCCACCATTTCCCAACTTGGTTACATGGTGATGGCGATGGGAATAGGTTCCTACAGTGCGGGATTATTCCACCTGATGACCCACGCCTATTTCAAGGCGATGCTGTTCTTGGGTTCAGGTTCAGTAATTCACGGTATGGAAGGTGTCGTTGGACACGACCCCGCCTTAGCGCAAGATATGCGGCTGATGGGCGGATTGCGGAAATATATGCCCGTCACCTCAATTACATTTTTGATTGGTTGCTTGGCAATTTCTGGGATTCCACCTTTCGCTGGCTTCTGGTCAAAAGATGAAATTCTGGGGAAAGCTTTTGAGGCTAACCCATTTCTTTGGATGATTGGCTGGCTAACTGCCGGGATTACTGCTTTCTACATGTTTAGAATGTATTTCATGACATTTGAAGGCAAATTCCGGGGTACTGACGAGAAAATCAAGCAAAAACTCAAAAGTGCTGCGGCGACAATTGTCCTGGAATTAGAGTCAGCAGAACCAGCCCCGAATTTTGGGCCTGGGGCGATGAAGAAAGGAGAATTGGCTGCCACTAGTGAGCATCATGATTCCCATGACTCTCACGGGCATCACAGCGACTCCCCCCATGAATCGCCGTGGACAATGACCCTACCTTTGGCACTGCTAGCAGTGCCTTCGATTTTGATTGGTTTGGTGGGAACTCCCTACGCCAATTATTTTGAAGAGTTTATCTTTCCTCCTAGCGAAACCCTTTCCGAAGTTATAGAAAAGGCTTCCGAGTTCAATCCCACGGAATTTTACATCATGGCGGGGGCTTCAGTCGGAATTTCTTTAATTGCGATTACCCTGGCTTCGCTGATGTATTTGCGCCGTAAAATTGATCCAGCTGCGATCGCTGCTCAAATCAAACCACTTTACGAGTTATCGCTCAACAAGTGGTACTTTGATGACATTTACCATCGGGTTTTTGTCCTCGGCTTGCGTCGCCTAGCTAGACAAGTTATGGAAGTTGACTTCCGCGTTGTCGATGGTGCTGTTAACCTCACAGGCTTTTTCACCCTTGTTAGCGGTGAAGGTCTGAAGTACCTAGAAAACGGTCGCGCTCAATTCTATGCCTTGATTGTATTTGGGGCGGTTTTGGGTTTAGTGATTGTCTTTGGTGTTACCTGATTTTAATCGGGGTGGGCGATCGTCCACCCCTAAGTTTTTTTAAGAGTCTAATTTAGACTCTTTTTTTTGACGGATAGTTCAGTAACTCCCGGTTCGCTTACTTTTTTTGAAGTTCGAGAAATTGTCAAAAATCAGAAAAATCTAGGTATCGTAATGGTTTTAGCGATTTCCCGAAATTCCCCTGAAATTATCACTCTGCTCTCAAAACTCTATTTTTATGCGATCGCATAACGTCGGGACGAGAGTACATTTGAATCACAGCTTAGAACCCTGATTGAATCGTTCAGCTTTTTTCTAACTCAATTTAAAATGGGCGAACCGGGAGCAGTAATTCGATAGTTTAGAAAAAGGCAGCGAATAGGCACATGACAAAGAAGAAATACATTTACTGGCAAGATGATGATATGTGGTTAGGTTATCTCGAAGAATATCCTGACTATTGGACTCAGGGTGAAACCGAAGAGGAACTAAGAGAAAATCTACTCGATATTTACAATGAATTAACAAGTGGAACTATCCAAAATATTCGTAGAGTTGCAGAACTTGAAGTTTCATGAAACGAAGAGACTTAATCAGTAAACTTGAAGAAATGGGTTGTATCTTCGTTCGTCATGGTGGGAAACATGATTGGTATCAGAATCCAATAACAAAAATATCTCAAGCTGTTCCTAGACATAGGGAAATTAAGGAGCAACTTGCAAAACATATTATTAAGATGCTTAACGATGAAGCAGGCTAATACTTAGAATAAGAGGTAATTGTACTAAAGAGTTTAGGTACTCACTATGACCCTTGAACAGCTTGAAGCCGAAGTTCTTGCACTTCCAAAAGATTCTCAAGTGATTTTATTAGCAAGATTACTGGAAAGATTGGGTCAAGAAAGTGGAATAGATCAAGAAATTGCGGCTAGTTGGGCTGAAGAAGCCCAGAAGCGTGATGAAGATATGAACACCAATCAAATTACTGGTATTCCGGCTGAAGAAGTGTTTCAACGAGTTCGTGCATCTTTATAATGACAAGAATTGTATTTCATCCATTGGCAGAGCAAGAACTGGTTGATGTCGCAAGTTATTACGAAGAACAAAGATGGTAAATAATATTATTCAAAAAGTATAACCTGCCTGAAAAGTCGGTATTAAAATTATTTACGATAAAGCCCAATTTATAAATTTGTCCATCTTATTGTATTTTACTGCCTCTAAAGCAATATTTGCATCAATTACCATTTCTCTAAAATAAGACTCCAAAGGCATAATTTGATCGTCGTTAGAAGTCTGATATATTTTATATGCAATGGCATCTAACAAAGAGTGACAATACTCTCGGCTACGTTTTCCATAATAATCTAATAGTTTACTAGTAGTACTACTAGAATGAACTAGCATATTACGACTTGATCTACTTCTCTTGTCCAGGATTTTTTAATTTTGTCTAGATCATCAAGTTGCTCTTTTTTAAAACTATAGTAACTAGAAAATTGAATTTTAAAGAATTTTTTTCCGTAAGCATTTTGAGAAAATCGATTTTTATTATTCTGTATCTCTTCACGCAGATCGTATAACATTAATAATAAATGGCGACTATAAGATCCTTTTTGATTGTTTTCAATTGCATCGCATCTTTCCAACCATATTTGTTGTAAAGTCTCAATGTTTTTGATCGCATACTCAGGCGCATTTGATAAAGTAAAATCCATTTTTTCAGTACTTATCAAAAAATTAATAATATAATCTTAATCCCAAAACGAAGGAGGAGTTGCAGACTTCATAAGTTTTCATAGCTCATTGGTTTTGCAAGTCCTTCTGCAATCTCTCTTTTAGCGGATTGGGCAGATGCAATCAGTTGTTCTTGAGTTGTATTAAATGATTTATTCCATTTCAATTCATCTTGCAAATCTTCTAGGTACTCTCGGAGATGTTCTGCAACTCTTTCTTGCACATCTTCAGATAAAGATTCCATCATCTTAATTACAGTAGCGATCGCTGGAGATGACATAATCGAATTTCCCTTATCAACTTTCCCTGTCTATTTTACTAAAAAAACTCAATCAAATCGCCTACTGTAGTCCCAAAGCTCTGAAACTGGGAAGGTTTGTCCTACTGCTGCTTGTCGCACTGACTCTTGCAAATCGGCTAATATTTGTGCTTTTGGCTCTTGTTCATCAATCCAAGCTAAACCACTGACGTTATCAGAATTTATGGAAGTTATAAGCTGTTGCCAAAGTTCTACAGGGACGAGTACATCTGTTGTTTCTCCATTTACGTTGGTCACATAACGAATCTGACTTTCAATTTGTGCGATTATCATTATGTTTAGTTCTCCTGTGATGATTTTTTGTACCAAATCGCTTTTTTCAACAACCATCAAACAGCATTTTGTATTTTTAGGGTTGGGCTACGCGATCGCACATTCCTTAAATTCTAGTTTATCGGCTTTTTTAGGGTAAAATTTTGACTTGACTGGGAGTATCACAACCCACATTCCGCACCCCCAAGTGTCAAAAGAGACTGACAAGAGAAGAAACGGGGGATTGCCAATTTAATTAAATCAACCTAACGAGGAAGACGAAATCCCCAAAAAGCTGTTACTTAATAACTAGTGACTTTTTGCCAAACATGATTTTGATAGCAGACTAATTGTGATGAATATAGCTAATTTTCCGTGGCTGACGACGATTATTCTGTTTCCGATAGCCGCGTCGCTACTTCTTCCCATCATCCCTGACAAAGAAGGCAAAACAGTGCGCTGGTACTCCCTCATCGTGGGGCTGATAGATTTTGCACTAATTGTTTATGCTTTTTATACTGGGTATGATTTCTCCAATCCAGATTTGCAGTTGGTGGAAAGTTACCCCTGGGTACCACAATTGGGTTTGAATTGGTCAGTAGGGGCTGATGGCTTATCCATGCCCCTAATTATTTTGACTGGATTCATTACCACGCTGGCGATTTTAGCAGCTTGGCCTGTCACCTTCAAGCCCAAGCTATTTTTCTTCTTGATTTTGGCGATGTATGGCGGTCAAATTGCCGTGTTCGCTGTCCAGGATATGCTGTTATTTTTCCTGGTGTGGGAACTGGAACTAGTACCGATATACTTCCTGCTGTCGATTTGGGGAGGCAAAAGGCGACAATATGCAGCGACCAAATTCATTTTATACACCGCCGGCGGTTCGCTGTTTATTTTGCTGTCTGCCCTGACAATGGGATTTTACGGCGATACGGTGACGTTTGACATGAGAGCGATCGCCTTAAAAGATTTCGCCCTGAATTTCCAACTTGCCCTCTATGCTGGCTTCCTAATTGCCTACGCCGTCAAGTTGCCGATTATTCCCTTGCACACGTGGCTACCTGATGCCCACGGTGAAGCTACAGCCCCCGTACACATGTTATTAGCAGGTATTCTCCTGAAAATGGGCGGTTACGCCTTAGTTCGGATGAATGCCCAAATGCTCCCCGATGCCCACGCTTATTTTGCGCCAGTGTTAGTGGTTTTGGGGGTAGTTAATATCATCTACGCTGCCTTGACATCCTTTGCCCAGCGAAACCTGAAGCGAAAAATTGCCTACTCTTCAATTTCTCACATGGGCTTTGTGATGATTGGTATTGCCTCGTTCACCGATTTGGGATTGAGTGGGGCAGTATTGCAAATGGTTTCCCACGGGTTAATTGGGGCGAGTTTGTTCTTCCTGGTTGGCGCAACTTACGATCGCACCCACACCTTGATGTTGGATGAAATGGGTGGGGTTGCGAAGAGAATGCCGAAGATTTTCGCCATGTTCACTACCTGTTCAATGGCTTCTTTGGCATTGCCAGGGATGAGTGGTTTTGTGGCAGAATTAATGGTGTTTGTCGGCTTTGCTACTAGCGATGCTTATAGCTCTACCTTCAAAGTGATTGTTGTATTCTTGATGGCAGTGGGAGTAATTTTAACTCCGATTTATCTGTTGTCGATGTTACGAGAAATTTTCTACGGAGAAGAGAACAAGGAATTAGTTTCTCACCAAGCTTTGATAGATGCTGAACCGCGTGAAGTATTTATCATTGCCTGTTTGTTAATTCCAATTATTGGTATTGGTTTCTATCCGAAATTGCTGACTCAGATGTATGACGCCACAACTGTACAATTGACGGCAAGATTGCGTGATTCCGTGCCGACATTAGCATTGCAAAAAGACGACGCATTAAAGGTTTCTTTGAGTGCGCCGGAGATTGGTAATTAAATTTCGATCGCTAGTTTAGTTTAAATATTGATTACTTTGAGGGTGGGTTTTGTACCTGCCCTTTTTTATGTACATTACTTAGATAGTTTAAATATTCAAAATCGTTCTATTTTTTTCTAATGCCAAGAAGGTTTCCTCACCTTTGTAGAGAATATTAATTTGTCCTCCAAACACATCATCAATAGCCAAAAACTTCTTGCCCTCTATCTTTTCAAATTCGCAACCCACGATGATTCTAGAAATATTTCCAATATCAATATAATTAGCCGTACTTATCTGTTCAACACCCGTTAATCGGATGAAAATATAGAGTTCACCGTCGGTAATACTTTTTTTGATTTCATCAGGCAACCAAACAGAATCCCAGTCAATAGCTAAAGTTATGGCTTGTTCATATCCAATGTTATAGAAAATACCTATCCAATAAGAATCATGTAATGTATATTGTTCATTAAAATCTCCAAAGCTCATATTTTTGCCTTCCTGCCAAGGTAAGCGATTATTAATAAGCTCTTGAGAAAGCCAACTTGGGTAATAATTTTCTATCACATTAAACTGCCCTAGATTTTAAGCTGATTTATTTGTTTGTAACCAGTTAAGCAAATCTTCCATAGCAGTAAAATCTAACAAAGCTTCCCCAAGGGTTTCTAATTGATTTAAAGAAAGAGATTGGAGGCGCTCTTGCAATTGTGGTGATAATTCTCCCACTCGTCTTTGTAATAACCTTAAAATAAGTTTTTGTTCACCTTCTTGTTTACCCTCTGCTTTACCGCGTTCGTAGCCGATGCGCTCACCTGTAGTTACATATCTCATAGTCTACTCCTGCTCGATTTCCATAAAATAAATTTTAGGCTGATTGATTTGTTTGCAACCAGTTAAGCAAATCTTCCATAGCAGTAAAATCTAACAAAGCTTCCCCAAGGGTTTCTAATTGATTTAAAGAAAGAGATTGGAGGCGCTCTTGCAATTGTGGTGATAATTCTCCCACTCGTCTTTGTAATAACCTTAAAATAAGTTTTTGTTCACCTTCTTGTTTACCCTCTGCTTTACCGCGTTCGTAGCCGATGCGCTCACCTGTAGTTACATATCTCATAGTCTACTCCTGCTCGATTTCCATAAAATAAATTTTAGGCTGATTGATTTGTTTGCAACCAGTTAAGCAAATCTTCCATAGCAGTAAAATCTAACAAAGCTTCCCCAAGGGTTTCTAATTGATTTAAAGAAAGAGATCGGATGCGCTTTTGCAATTCTGGCGATAATTCTCCCACTCGTCTTTGTAATAACTTTAAAATAAGTTGTTGTTCACCTTCTTGTTTACCTTCTGCTTTACCTTCTGCTTTACCGCGCTCGTAGCCGATGCGCTCACCTGTAGTTACATATCTCATAGTCCGCTCCTGCTCAAATTGTTTAAATTCTTCCCAAAACTGATTTTCTAATGCCTTTGGTAATATCATAACCCAATCGATAAATCGATACATGTTGCGAATATCCTGCTCTTGTAGGCCCAAATCATATAGCCTGCGAATTAAGCTAAATTTCCATATTTTGCGTTCTTCTGGTGATGAGCGTGTCTGCTGCGTTTTCAAATGCGCCATGACGACAGTTGCAAATGGATTATCGCTATTTTCTAACTCGTGAAAGCGATTTTCATAATCCAAAAGTTTAACACTACCAAATTCAAAACTTAAGCGAGTATTGGGATAATTGTAACTGTAATTATTTGGTCGCCATTCGCGGTTTGAATCACAGAGAATTGCAAGGCTAATTGCTGGTCGATCAAAGCGGTCAAATATGCGAAAGTTGTAGGTAAACATCCGCTTGGGAAAGTTATCTTCTTTTTGTGCCTGAATTTCGACATGGATTAATAACCAAAGTTCTTCCCCTTGGGTTTGCCAAACTTTGACTAATTGATCGGCATATCTTTTACCCTGTTCGGCTTCACGAGCTATTTGTTGAAATTCTTTATCTAGAAATTCGTAGGGACGTTCCCAATCAATTAATGCATAAGTTTCTGGAAAAAAGAAATTCATTGCTTGGGGGAAATAAGCTTCTATAATTTCTTTCCAAGGGCTGTCAAAATCAGCACGCTCGTTAACATTGGTCATAAATTGATTGTAATAAGTTAACAAAAACTCCAATAGTGAGTTTTTCTTTTATAAACTTTAGCAATAAAAAACCATTTATTAGAAACTATATCCAAATCCACAGATTATTCAATAAATCGGTTTTCTTTAAAGAAGTGCATTCGTGTAGCGCATCATAGAGAAGCTTCTCTTTGCATAGTAGAGCGCAAAAATTGAATTTTATGAATGATTTACGACTGCTAGAGTAGCAGCAGATGTAGTAGCTAGTTCACTACTTTGAGAAATCGGAATCTCGACCCAAAATTCTGCTCCCTGTCCTGGTTCCGAAATACACCAGATAGCTCCGTTGTGTTGTTCTGCGACTATCTGAGCGCTAATTGCTAACCCTAATCCTGTGCCTTTACCTGCGGGTTTTGTGGTAAAGAAAGGGTCAAATAATCGTTGCTTAACTATTTCGGTCATGCCAGGGCCATTATCTACAATTTGTATAGTTATGCGATCCGGGTTGCGTAACTCAGTACGAATTACAATCTGGCTGGGGTTAGCTTTTATATCTTCAAGAGTTCGCTGACTGTTATAACTATCCAAGGCATCAATGGCGTTACTAATGAGATTCATAAACACCTGATTGAGTTGTCCAGCATAGCAATCTACTAAAGGGATATCACCATAAGCTTTTACTATTTCAATTCCGGGATTTACAGATGTTTGTTTGAAACGATTTTGTAAAATTAGTAGTGTGCTATCAATACCTTCGTGAATGTTGACAGGCTTCATATCCGCTTCGTCAAGTCGAGAAAAATTTCGCAAGGATAGAACTATTTCCCGAATGCGATTAGCTCCCATTTTCATTGAAACTAAAATTTTAGGTAAATCCTCAGCCATAAAGTCAAGGTCGATGGCTTCTATATGAGCTTGTATTTCAGGTGTTGAATTAGGATTTGAATTTTGATAGAGTTCTACCAGTTCCAATAAACCCAGCGTATATTCATTTACATGGGTCAGATTACCGTAGATAAAGTTAACTGGATTATTGATTTCGTGAGCCACCCCAGCCACTAATTGACCTAAGCTCGACATTTTTTCGGTCTGAATTAGTTGAGCTTGAGTCTGTTTGAGGTTGTGCAGAACTTGGTTGAGTTGTTCTGCCTGAGCAGTAGCAGCAGCAGTAGCAGCGCGACTTTGATTATACAATTGGGCTTGGTCAATGGCGATCGCTAACTGGTCAGCCACACCTCGAATTAGTTCCACCTCATCATCGCTCCAAGAACGCAGCACTCTACTATGTTCGCAGACAATCACACCCAAGCAACCCGACTGAGTTTGAACCGAAACTATCAGTAGAGACTTAAAACCCAATGTCACCAGTAAATTCCGATTTTTGAAATCAAGCCAGGGATCTGTCGCAATGTCATCAAAGCAAAGTAAATTCCCTTGGAGAACAGCCTCACTCAGTGCTTCCACATTCTGGATAGGAGAACAGCCCAAGGGTTCCGGCAAGTCGGTAGCGCAGGCTTGCTGACTCAGTTCAAAACTAGTAGATTCATCTTCTTGATGACACCAAAGGAACTGGCATCGATCGATCTGGAGCAGTTCTCGAACTTCACCCACGACTGTACTCAAAATCGTATTTAGATCCAGCGAGTTGCGAATTTGACTAGATAGACGAGTTTTAAGAATTTTTTCCCGCTCAACTAGCTCTCGCAACTGGGCTTCAGACTGCCTTAACTCTAGCTGGGCCATCTGACGATTGACACTAGCTCTTGCTAATAGCCAAGAACCAATGCCAATTAATCCTACCAAACCAGCATATAGGAGTAGCAATTGACTCAAAAATCGGTTTGATTTAGTCGTCAACATCTCTGGCGATACCCATGAGACAATTTTCCAATAATAGGATTTGGTATCAGTTTGATTTTGGCTCGGTGCAAAAGCTTGCCCTGCTCCCGTACTAGATTTTTGCCCTTCCAGAAGCGGGTAGACTGTAGTGAAAGTGAACATTCCCTCAGCAGTTAGGAATTGTCCCGATTCTTTTTGAGAAATCTGCTGCCATGCTTGGGGAAAAGCTTTACCAAAAGTGCGATTTTTGCGATCGCTAAACATAAATCCCCATTCGTCCTCAGATTTCGCCCCTTTTAACCAGTAACCATCGGCATTCAGCAGCATTCCCTGGCTAGGGACGTTAGCAAAAGCTTGATTAAAATTATCCAGCAGTTTAGCGCCGAAATAATTTAACACTACAATGCCTCGTTTCTGTCCACGACGATCGAAAACGGGAGTACCAAATCGGATCATTGGTTTGAATGGTTGTTCAATCTTACCTTGGTCAATGTTGAGGTCAAGAGGAGAGACAAACACTTCTCCTTTGTTCAGGCGCAGAGTGTCATTAAACCAGTAACGCTTTGCTTGCACTTGCAGTTTTTCTTCAGGGACAATCACTGGTTCACCCTTTTTGAAGTTGACTCTGACAACTTCCTTACCCGATCCATCCAAAAAGCGAATTTGGTCGTAAAGTTTTTTATATTGAGAAAACGATAATAATTCTCTGGAAAGTGCCTGTTTTTCTCCATCTACTCCTTCTAAAATTTTCTGTAGCTCGTTTTCTTTAGAGATGACAATCAAATCTGAAACAGCCGAGTGAAAGTCTCCGCTAATTACTTTTTTTTGTAAATCTACCTTGCCGAGTTCATTCGTTTTTAATACAACTTTCTCAGTTTGTACCTGTTGGTAGTAGATAGCTCCGACAACACTCCCAACGAAGGCTGATAATGGCAAAAAAATGGTTAGAAAGTGTCTGATTAAAATTCGTGACTGGATCTGTGGTGACATATCTGATAGTTAAGTACGATTCAAAAATCGGGTTAAAAATCACCTAAGTTCCAGCTACGCCATTTTTTCGGAGTCAAGGTTGAGAAAAGGCTTTTTCTCCTGGTAGGTATAGGTAATCAGCCCAGCTACCAAATTCACCATGAAATTGAATACTCTGCGACTTCTGGAATGTTCTAGTTGAACAATATTCCACCCTTTTTTGCTATTGTGGGTTAGACACTCTCGTAGTCAGTACCGAAAAATTACCTAATTCAAAAACTACACTTGCAATTACTTATCAATACTGAGAATGAAGAATAAAGCGATGTCCACGATGGCCTATGATGCTCGTTCGCGCCAGCGTGCCGTACCGTAAGACTCGCTAACGCTTCTCTATGAGACGCTGTTCGCGTTCGCTATCGGTATCGCTAAAAATGGTTCTTTATTCTGGCGCTGCGATCGCATATCCATAGATTACTTACAATCTATCTAAAATAAGATTTGGCAAAACCGCTCATGTTAAACTACAATCCACTACATTGTTTGCCATCTTCCGAAGAGTTACCCGACTCGAATGATACCCCTGTGGATAATGAAGTCCAAAATTTAATTCCCGGCTTGTTGAAAACCACACTGGCTTTAGTTTGGTGCGATCGTTGGGATTGGTTTTTTGGTGTTGACATGGGTATTTATTATCACCCAGACAAACCAGCCGTTGTCCCTGATGGGTTTCTCAGCTTAGGAGTTAAACGCTTCATTGATGAGGACTTACGTCTGAGTTATGTGCTGTGGGAAGAAAAGAAGCCACCAATTTTAGCAATAGAAGTTGTTTCTCAAATATATCGGGAAGAATATAGCACCAAGAAAAAATTCTATGCCAAAGAGCTAGAAATTTTGTACTACGTTGTATATAGTCCCCTTCGACGTAAAAACACACCTTTGGAGGTGTATCACCTAGTTGATGGGGAATATATCTTAATATCAGGAAATCCTGTTTGGCTACCAGAAATTGGTTTAGGAATTGGGCGAGAACGGGGAATTTATCAAGGTATTGTGCGGGAGTGGCTGTACTGGTATGACGAGGAAGGGCAAAGATTGCTAACACCAGAAGAACGCATCAGGGAAGCCGAAGAACGCACAGCTTTTGAAGAACAGCGACGTGTGGAAGTAGAACAAAAAGTGAAAATGTTAGCGGAAAAGTTGAAGGCGCTTGGTGTCGATCCAGAAACTTTGTCGTAGATTCACCAAATATCGGAATTTTCGTTGCCTTGATGTTAATTTGCTGGCTGGCTAGGGAATTATATCTATAAAGTAACTAATAGCTTGACGATACAAATCATAAAAGCTGGTTGCTCAATAAATATATTTACCAAAACCTTCATCAAAAATATGGAAGTTAAATTAGGATTTGGAGCAGTCCCAAAACCTCAATATGTTTTTGTTAGCAAAGAATCCGATCATTGCTGGTATATGCTTTCTGACGATACAAAACAAATCCCAATTTATGAGAGAGCCTTGACTGGGGTGATAACAGGGATAGAAGTTAATAAAAAAGTAGAAACTTCACATGGAGAAACAGAAAAAACTGATTTACATATTCTGGCAGAGAAACCTTATGTTATCCGCTCAGGAAGTGAATCTTATTTTTCTAAAAGTTTGTTACTTTCACTTGATGCCCTGACTTATGAACAATTACATCAACCCCTTACGATCGCAGTCAGTCCTGGAGAGAAAACAATTGTGTTTTGTACAATTTATAATCCGGTAACTTATCGGTCTGTAGATTTTAGCTGGGATGGACATAAAGAATTAGCTTGGCAAGCTTTAGGGCAAAAAGTTAGTTTAAAAATTAATAGAATTAAAAATTTAAATCAAGAGACAATCCAAATATCTGCGAATACAACTGCATCAGAGATTAATGCAGTTTTGATAGCTCAAAGTGACACATATTTAGCCCAATTAAATTGGACTCCAGAGCAAGGAAGGGAGTATTTACAGCAAAAATATGGCAAGCGATCGCGCCTACAACTCACTGATACAGAAATTTTGGACTTCATTGATTATCTGAAGTTACAATTAACCTCAAATTGCTACAAATAGCCATCCAATTTCGCCCAAATCTTCTTCGGTAAGTCCAGCATCTTTCATAATGCCTTTCAAAGTTCTAATCGGTAAATCTCCATTACTATGAACTGGAATGGAAAGTATCATATCGCAACCTTATTTTGCGAAAATGTGATGACTGCCAGTAATCCGTTTCAATTCCCAACCTTGCCGTTCCAAAATTTTACAAAGTGCTTTACCTGAAACCGCTTTCATAGCGATATTTCAACCAACTCTTTGTCAGGATCGAGTTCTTCTCGTTCGCTAGCAACTTGCAACCAACCTTGAATTGCATATTGCAGCATCTCTAATAGATGTTCGTAGCGGAATGTGGGTTATAAGCTAATGAGCATTTAAGTTGCATAACACCAGGGCTGAAGCCCTTACTACAAGCGAATCAGTCTGGAAAAATGAATGACGATTAGCTTATGCACAAATGGCACAAACTAGCAGCCTTCATATTAATTACCACTTTATTTTATGTGAGCGATGGTAACACCAGTACCACCATCTGCTTGTTCTGCCGGTTCGTAGTTGTTCACTCTGGAATGTTGTTGCAAAAAGGTGTGAACTCCTTGGCGTAGCTTACCAGTACCGTAACCATGAATAATCCAGACTGGGCCTGTAGCTTCCGAGATGGCTTTATCTAAAATGTATTCGGCATCAGCTACCCGTTTACCACGCAAATCGATGGTATTTTGGGAAGTCCGAATTTCTGGGACATTTTGCGGTGGCGGGGTTACTGGTGCTGGGGCTGGTTTGGCTTTAACGACTGGTTCGGGTTTTTGACCATCTAGAGATTCTACGTCTTGCAACTTAACCGTCATCTTCATTAGCCCAAAGCGAACGCTTAACTCGCCATCTTCATTAGGGGCGGCGATTACATCAGCTATCTGTCCGAGTTTGGGAACGCGGATGCGATCGCCTATTTTGGGCATAAACCCAGGTTTTGGTTTGGCTGGCGTTGCTGGCTGATAAAGCTGGCCAATTTGATTTAAAGCATTGGTGGCTTGCTGGGCCTCTTGGGCTGTGGGCGTACCTTTTTGCAAACGGCGGATTACTTGGGCAATTTCACCTTTTGCTTGGGCGATCGCTTGTTGGACTGCTATTTCCTGTGAAGCCCGCAAACTGCTTTCCCTTTCCTCCAAATTTGCGGCTTTTGCGGATACTTCTTTGTATAAACGTTCCGTTTGCTGCAACAAAACTTGGGCTTCGGCTGCTTTGGTTTCCTGGCGGCGGCGTTGGGCTTCTAAGCCAGCAATGACCTGGTTAACTTCATCTGTGGCCTCTCCTACTTGGGTTTTTGCCTGTTGTACCACTTCTGGTTTTAATCCCAAGCGTAGGGCAATGGTTAGGGCATTAGAACGTCCGGGGATGCCCCACAGCAGACGATAAGTAGGCGAGAGAGTACTTTCGTCAAATTCAACAGAGGCGTTTTCAAACCGCTCATCTTCGTATTTCAGGGCTTTTAGTTCGCCGAAGTGAGTGGTGGCGATGGTTAGCTGGGCATGGTTAGCGAGATATTGCAACAAGGCGATCGCTAAGGCACTACCTTCCACTGGATCGGTTCCTGCGCCGACTTCATCGAGTAAGACTAGGGATTGGGGATTGGGGATTGGGGAT
>NZ_NOLI01000210.1:0-9990 GCF_002245975.1 Nostoc sp. 'Peltigera membranacea cyanobiont' 213
CTTGACTTAACCCCAGAAAAAGTTCGGATCAAAGATAGCTACCGAGAGCGGATATTTGCCGAATCACAGCAACTAGGTAAAAGTTACTTAGAGACACTTTACTTTATCATTGATTGTTATTTTGCTTTCAGAAAGGGTGCATTTCCCACACAACAAGTAGCTTTCACCCCGATTAATACTGAAGATAACAAACTCTCTTCAAGGACTCAAGAGCCATCTATTATCGAAAACCAAGAGGATTCTGATGACCAAACCTTCACTCTTGATTTTGAGTTGTAAGGGAAGTATGGCACTGCTGCCTCTATAGTGCGTAAGTCAAGCGATCGCACGATAGCGCTTTCTTTATCCGCTACTCGCACAGAATACCTTTCCTGTATTCTGACTCCTGAATTCTGTTCGATAAACTTAAGAGTTTCTTATATCTGACTTTTCCCGTTAAGTCTCGAAAGGCTTACTCACTAAGGATTTAGGAAAAGGTAAAGTAATTAAAATTGGGTGCTAAAGGTGACAAATCATGTTGGACTGGATTGCTGTGGAACTGTTGCAATTGACCTATCTACATCGTAACCAACCTTTAGCCCCAGCGATTGAAATTCTTAGCCCCCTTCAACTCCGCATTTTGACAGCAAAATCGCCTAAACCACCCAAAGTGTTAACAGTTAGTTGGGCTGTTGAAGCGATCGCTCGTCTTGGAGGATATCTTGAACATCGACATAAAACTCCTATTGGTATCCAGGTACTGTGGCGAGGTTGGTTAAAATTGCACGACCTCTGTGAAGGCTGGCAGCTTGCGAGAGAGACTTAACGGGAAAAGTCAGAATCATCCAATGGCGCAAGCGGGTCTTTATGGATCTGAGATCAATTGGTGACAGATGCCCCGCAGTGGAGTGAGTAGATGGTTTGATTTATTCGGCACAGAATCAAAATAGGAGATGTCCACACCTTGAGTGAGTTGGCAAGAAAGCTACCTTTATGAAAGTGCTATTCGATTGCCACTATCGTTTGCGAGATGCGAAAAATAACACCCCGCAAACCCTAGCGGTTGGTGATTCTAGAGCGCCAATAAAGATTAAACAACCACAAAATTGTTTTCGGTTAGTGACAATCCAGCAGATAATTGTGCAAATTTTACCTGAGTAAACCCAGACGCACTGCCATCAAGATCAAAGAACAGTCCACCTGTAGCGCTGTTGTAGATAAATCGTTGATTGGTTGTTGTTGCAGATGTTCCGATGGTAAACTGATTAGCTGAAAGTGAACCTGATGATAACCCGCCAGCAAAATAAACAGCTGATATCTGAATCAAGTCATTAGTGGCGTTAAAGTCATAAAGATCGTCAACACCTTCATTGTAATTATAGAAAACAAAGGTATCAGTCCCATTCCCTCCAATTAGGCTGTCATTACCCTTTCCACCTGTCAGGGTATCATTGCCGTTGCTCCCCACAATCAAGTCATTGTAATCTGTACCGATGATATTTAATCTTTCGACATTGTTGTAATTAACTAGATACGTATCTGCCGTAACCGATCCAGTGTTAGTAGTAGCATTAAAAGTCGAAGTAATCCCTGTTGTAGCATTAAAGTAATACATGGATAACAAATCGTTACCATTACCCCCATTTACTGTTTGAGTCGCTAAATCAGAGGGGACATCACCTGAGGATGTGATGCCTAAATTGAAGGAATCATTGCCATCACCTCCAGAAAGGAGGTTATTACCTTTTGCATTGGTAGCATCCAAGGTATCGTCACCAGCGCCACCGTTGAGGGTATTATTAACTATGGAAAGAGTAGGGTCGCTGCCAGAGATGTCAAGATAATCATTGCCATCGCCCCCAGAGAGCAGATTATTGCCTGTTGAACCGCTACCAGACAAGGTATCGTTACCTGCACCTCCAAGTAGTGTGTTATTACCTGTAGAGCGAGAATCTTCGGAGTAGTTAAAGGAAGAGTAGTAGTAGCCAGAGATGTTAAGAGAATCATTTCCATCGCCTCCAGAGAGCAGATTATCGCCTGTTGAACCGCTACCAGACAAGGTATCGTTACCTGCACCTCCAAGTAGTGTGTTATTACCTGTGGTGCGAGAGTCGGAGGAGTAGCTAGGTCTGTTGATGTAGCTGCCAGAGATGTCAAGAGAATCATTGCCATCACCCCCAGAGAGCAGATTATCGCCTGTTGAAGCATTAGCACTCAAGCGATCATCATCAGCACCTCCAAGTAGTGTGTTATTACCTATTGAACCGCTAATATTCAAAATATCGTCATCGGCATCTCCGTCAAGGATATTATTGCCTGCACCGCCAATCAGAGTATCATTGCCTGCACCACCAATCAGAGTATCATTGCCTGCACCACCTCTAATGATGTCATCACCACTCAATCCGTCAATGATGTCATTACCCCCTTGACCATTGATGACATCATTAGAGTTGTCAAAACCTGTAATATTGTTATCGAGGTCATTCAGGAAAGTAACAGTGTTCTTATTGAACAGGTTCGTTTGAGTAGAGTTTGCATCAAACACATCAAAACTGTCAGTGACACTAGTTTGACCAGAAAAGAGGATATTGCCAATAGCAGGTCGTGAAGAAGTTGCTGGTAAATTATCCAGGTTTTCTAATTTGAAGTTTTGCAGAATGACTTTGCTATTAGCGAGATTTTCAAAAGTGATTTCTAAGTTGTTGCCATTTTGAGTTAATTGCAGATTTTGAGCCGTGAATCCATCACTTGTAAATTGCAAGGTGTCTACAGAGGCAATGACCGTTGCTGAGGGATTTGAGCCTTTACCCACACCACCGAAATCGGTAATAGTATCAGTATTTTTGTTGTAGTAAATATCGTTGTTGTAAACAAATTCATCATTACCAGCGCCACCAGTTAGAGTATCATTACCAACGCCCCCGGAGAGAGTATCGTTGCCACTGTTCCCCACAATCAAGTCATTGTAATCTGTACCTAAGATATTTAATCGTTCGATATTTTTGTAATTAACCTGATTCGTACCCGACCTAATTGAGCCAGTGTTAGTAGTGGCATTGTAAGTTGTTGCGATCGCCGCACTACCGTTGTAGTTGACCAACAGTACATCGCCACCCTCACCCCCATCTATGGTATCATTGCCACTATTGCCCGTGGAGAGGGTATCGTTGCCACTGTTCCCCACAATCAAGTCATTGTAATCTGTACCTAAGATATTTAATCGTTCGATATTCTTATAATTAACTTGATTCGTACCTGACCTAATTGAGCCAGTGTTAGTAGTGGCATTGTAAGTTGTTACGATCGCCGCACTACCGTTGTAATTGACGGACAGTACATCGTCACCCTCACCCCCATCTATGGTATCACTGCCACCATTGCCCGTGGAGAGGGTATCGTTGCCACTGTTCCCCACAATGTTGTCATTGTAACCTGTACCTGAGATATTTAATCGTTCGATATCCTTGTAATTAACCCGATAGGTGCCGACCGTAATTGAGCCAGTGTTAGTAATAGGATTGAATGTCGTTGTAATCCCTCCTGTAGCAGCGCTGTAATAACTGTAATCAACGGACAACAAATCGTCACCCTTACCCCCATCTACCGTTTGATTCTCTAAATTTAGATAGAAGGAATCATTGCCATCGTCCCCAAAGAGGAAGTTATTTCCTGTTGAATCCTCAGCCCTCAAGGTATCGTCACCAGCACCACCGTTGAGAGTATTATTGCCTGAAGACAATAATATACCATCGTAGTAAGTGGGAATACTAGAGATATCAAGATAATCATTGCCATCGCCACCAGATAGCAGGTTATTGCCTGATGAACCCTCAGCCATCAAGTAATCGTTACCAGCGCCACCGTTGAGGGTGTTATTCCCTGATGAGACAAAATTAGGAGCTGCTCTATAAGTAAAAACACCAGAAGTAGAGAGAGTATCATTGCCATCGCCACCAGATAGCAGGTTATTACCTTGTGGAGACTCAGCATCCAAGTAATCGTCACCAGCGCCACCGTTGAGGGTGTTATTGCCTGATGAGGCTGTAGAATTATAAGAGTTTTGAGAAACGTAAGAGGTGGAGAGAGTATCATTGCCATCACCACCAAATAGCAGGTTATTACCGGATGTTGCCCCAGCATCCAAGTAATCGTCACCACTGCCACCGTTGAGGATGTTGTTGCCTGTTGAATATTCAACATTCAAGACATCATTGCCCACACCACCTATCAAAGTATTATTACCTGCACCACCTCGCAGTAAATCATTGCCACTTTTGCCGTCAATAAGATCATCACCCCCCTGACCATTGATGACATCATCTGAGTTATCAAAGCCGTTAACATTATTGTTCAGGTCGTTAAGGAAGGTGACTGTGTTCAAGTTGAAGATAGTGCTTTGAGTGGAGTTGGCATTGAAGACATCAAAGCTGTCAGTAATGGTAGTTTGCCCATCAAACAGGATATTGTGCAAGTTTACAGTGGCTCCTGTAGATAAGCTTAGGTTATCCAGGTTTTCTAAAGCAAAGTTTTGCAGGATGATTTTGGGACTATCCTCCGCGTCAAAGGTGATTTCTAGATTGCTGCCATTCTGGGTCAGCACTAGATTTCGAGCAGTAAAGCCATACCCATCGAAATTTAGGGTGTCTACTTCGGCAATGACTGCTGCTGAGGGGTTTACACCTTTACCAACTCCACCAAAATCGGTGATACTATATTTACTATCGTAGCTGAAGTTGTAAGTGTTGTTACCACCTCCACCAGTCAAGATGTCGTTGCTATTGGCGAATAGGGTATCGTTACTCGTGGTTCCAATGATATTTGCCATAACTTTTACCTACCTCAATCGATTTTTTCAGTAATTTCAGTTTTGAAGAGAGCTGTTAGTGGGACTTAAACAAAAAGTAGCCAGAAAAGAGCCGAAAACCTGTATGCAAATGTGTATTTTCCTTGCCTTGCATGGGTTTTAAGCTTGTTTCTGCCTCAAAAATGTTTAAGTCGCGTTCTAGCGGTTATCGATTGTATGAGAACATCAAAGTCCTTACTGTCAAATCATTTCAGCAAAGTTTTTGTATCTCACTGAACTGCACACCACTATAGTGCTGTTTTCAGGCACAAGAACAAGCATCAAAAATCCAGCCTTCATATTTAGTTTTTTACCAGTGCCTAAATCCTACCAGAAGAGAAAATAGTCAATAGTTAACTCTGGCTTATAAATATAGTTTTATACTCTCCTTATGGGCAATTATGCGTAAATGTTTAATTTGAGAATACAGAACATCTCAATAACCTAACACTGACCATATACTAGCGTATTTACTTAGATGTCTTTGCTTCCAGACACATCTTTGCATATTCTTCACATTATTTACTGATAAATTTACGTAAAAATATTTTGGTTTATGCACTATCAATGCGTCGTCTTTTCCTCTTGCTAAAGGCTATTACCAATTGGTATAGCATCTGTAAACCAAAAAATTCGCGAGTGCAGACATTACTGCTTCTGCCTCAAAAAATCGAGTTGTTTAAAGCGGCTAGTCAGGAATTGTATAATGCTGAGTGTCAGGCGTAGCCAGCCTTTGGCATCGCTAATTCTGTTGAACTCTCTGGGGCTGAACTCAAGAAGCTCCTTGACAAACGGGCGAAAACGAAAACCGAACGACATCAGCAACGCAAGGCAGAATTGTCCCGTCGCTATGAAATTGACGTAACTGCTGATTTGGTCGAGAAAGATGACGATGGCTGGTATCCTCAATTGCGAATGCACTATTATTTGACGCTGGGGCCAGAGTTTCTGACCAACCGTGATGCAAAACGGGCAGCAGCGCAGTTAGAGGCGCGAGAGAATTCGATTTGGAAACCGGATTTTAACAAGGGGCAGATGTTACCTGCTGTACTGTTGTTAGAAGAACTGAATCTGTTGCAGTTGCTCACGCCTGGGGAGCAACTGCGTTCTTCTGACGAGGCAATGCAGGAATTTAAAGCACTGGCACTAAAGCATCGGTATGTTATCAAAAATTATCTTCACGTGACTATCTCAGAAAAACTTACTTCCATAGCGATCGCACAGAAATTACTTGCCAAGATTGATTTGAAACTCGATTATATCGGTCGGTTGGGTAAGCATGAAAATCGGGAGTGCGTTTATCGGTTTGTGCCTGTTGATGATGAACGTGATTCGATTTTTTGCCTACCGACGTAGGCTATGGTAGTCGAGGCGATGGTGTTATAGAACTAATCGAAAAACTCATCTCCTCAGATTAGTATGCCTATGGCGACAAACTAAGCCATAAGATGGTTCCATTCTCAATATAATCTACATTCTTATCATTACTTGTTGCGAAAATATTAAGCGCTCATTTTGAGTCTTGGAAAGGAAATCAAACAGTAAATGCTGATTTTTTCTTCGATTTTCAACTTTGGTTATGATCTTGAGTAATATCGTTCGATTGAACATCTATTCCAGCTTCAACTCCGACTGACTCTATCAGGTTTTCTGACGGAGTAAACTCATCAATCAGCGTAATTATCACTGCTGCCGCAGGCACGGCAAGTAGCACACCAATAAATCCAAATAGCTTACCCATTACCAAAAATGTCACAATCACCATCACTGGATGGATATTAACTTGCTGACCCATCACCAAAGGCTGAACAACATGGGCATCTATTTGATTCATTACAAAGAAAAGTATCAACACAAATACTAACTTTAGCGGTGAAATACTCAATGCTACTAATGCTGGTAAAAAAGCACCAATCACCGAACCAAAGTAAGGAATTATTTCAAATAAACCTGCAATAATCCCAAATGATAGTGCTGACGGAATCCCCAAAATCAAAAGTCCAAACGTTGCTCCAGCTCCCAGAAATATCATCGCTATTCCTGTCCCAAAAATCCAGCCTCGCAATCTTGTCTCGCAAGCCTTAAGGATTCCTTGAAACCGATGGTGATGTCGCCTTGGGACTAATCTTAAAATCCCTTTCACTAAGGAATTAGGATCGTAAGCCATGTAAAGCGCTAAAATTAATGTTGCTACCAACTCTACGGTTAAACTCAAAGCTTCACCTAAGAAAACTGGTACTCCCCCTAATAACTGGTCGGTCAAATTCCGTAATTGTATTAGTGCTTGGGAAATGTCAGGAATAAAAGCAAATTTCTGACGCAGTTGCTCAACATCTCCTGTTAATCTATTGAGATAAGTTGGTAATGTTTTGATTAATTTTTGAGATTCAAATGTCACACTAGGTAGGACTACAGTAGCTAATACCACAACAAATCCGATGATTAATCCAATTAGTAACAAAACAGCAATATCCTGTGATTTAACTAACTTTTGCAAAAACCTTAATAGGGTTCGTAAAATTAAAGCAATCAATGCTGCAACAACTAAAAGTTCTAATACTGGTAAAAGTTGGTATAAAATATAGAGTACCACCGCTACCATTACTGCCAATGGCGCACCGCGAGTTAACTGCGACCATCCATTCTCTGTATCTCTGGGATTCGCCATTACTATCACTTATTCTTCTGTTTTAATTTTACAAATTTAGTGCCTGGGATGGCGCATAATTTTTATTGTTAAGAGTAACTGTAAGCCTGATTAACACAAGTCTCGTTTTTCTCTCTTGTTTGTGCCCATATAGTCAAGTCAATTTTAATTTGTTCAGATATTTTACTTCCTAGCTAAAATTTTATTCTATTTACCCTCACAGAGGTCTAGAAATTTAAATTATCTTTCTTGAAAAATAAGTTTAACATTTTGTGCATTTGCATAAAATTATCCTGTTTTCTTGAGTTGAGCTATTTAAAATAGTGTCGCAGCCATGACCACAGTTGATTTTTGAACTTAACAGGCTCTGGTGATGGTGAATAAGTTGATGGTTTTGTTTGAGCAATATTATTCATTGAAAGTACACAAATAGTTAGTTCGCCATCTGTATAATATCTGTCACCTCCTCCGTTCCGACCAACCCATGTGGCCCCTATACCTGTGACTTGATATAATTGGGCAATCTGGTGTGTCAAATCAATACTTTTAATTACGTTATCTCTTTCTTCATCAATGTCTGCATTAATATGGTGAGTAATCTGTCCTGTGCGGTGGCTAAGTTCCACGCTTTGGTCAAATGTTGCTGAACCTAGCCATAGGGGTCTACTATCAGCATTCAGGTTGTTTGATTGCCACAAGCGAACGTGATGTCTAGTTTTGGCATTGTTTCCTATAGGTAGTTCAAAAGCTAAATCCTGTTTGCGTCCCCACAGATATAAATTACTTACAGGTGCAGTTGGGTAAGAATGCTTGAAGAGAACACTTTTAGCAATTCCAACACTTGAGCGTAAGGTAATCGGGTCTGCTGGATGCCAGCCTGCTGCCAGTAGCGCCTGCACCACTTCTGCTGTTGTACCGACAAATCCAATATTCAAAGGATCTCCAGAGATCCCTTCTGCCGTTTGCGTCGTTTTCGGAGAATGTTCCAGCTTGGGGTTATGTTCGTAGTGATGCCACAGTGCTGGTAAAACGACATAACTCACCAGTGCATATAGGCCGAATAAACCAACTAACGTCCCAAAAATATACCAAAACCAATGTCGATGTTTTGGGCGTTCATCACTATTTGAGTTAGAGGCTTGTTGCATTTGAACCCGGCGATCAAGCTATATTTCCTTATTTAATTAATCATCGCACCCTTAGAAACAATGTTTTTAAAAAACTTTGGAAGTGTTCATCATTTTGGCTTTTGCCTGTTGATAAATCTTTATGACTTACGCATTGACAGAAAAGCCTAAATGACAGATATGCTTTTCAAGCCTTTTAGCTAGATTTTTGAACTACCTTTTTGCGATGCCCAACTCTTGGAGACGCTGCGCCGAAGGGCATCGCTTATCAAAATTTACCACTAAGTTTTTCTCCAAGACAATCTGGTAGTGATTAACCACACCAGTATTTTAGGTGTTAAGGGTTTCCTCTAAGAAACGGAAAAGAGCGATCGCCCCAATCAAGTGAGGAAAACTCAGGAGTAACCTGACGCAGACATCGCTCCTGTTGAATTTACCACTCGTTTGCAGACAGCATTAGGTAAAGTGGCAAGCAAAGTAATTTAATAGGTAGTCAAGCGATGGCGCAGAGCGTCTACCATAAACAGTTTTGATGGTTGCCCTAATATAGCGTGTGTAACGTTCCAATCCAAACATCTCCTGTTTTAATAGCAAAGTACCTATCACCATTCTGGAGAAAACCTGACCTGTAAGCTTTTTGTTTGATTTTGTTAATTTCTGCTTCACTTATTTGGTCAATCTTTTCATAAAAATAATTCTCTTCAACGTGGAGTTCCCACTGAAAATTTTCGAGACTGAAGTTGTGAATTTTATATTTTTCAAATGTAAACGTTCTAGCTTCATTGCTCTTTATAAAAGTATTGTTATATCCAACAATCCAATCTCCAGTTGCTGCTACAACTTGAGAGTTGATAAAATGATGGTCAAACAACCATATCTTCAAGTAAAAAGGCTCTCCCGACTCCTGAAGTGTTTTATGCCAATTTAAATAAATCTCTATTAAAGCCTCTAGTATTAATCGGTTGTACCAAATGGGAGGGTTTCTTTTTACTAAGCGATGCCAGGGGTCAATAGCGACCTTGACATAATCTCGTTGAGACTTGTGCAATTTGGTTACATCTAGGGTGAGATTGTAATTCTTCCAATAGTTAATTTTTCTAACCTGTTTTTTCCAACCTCGAATCTTTTTTTTATTACTGTACGGGTTTGACATTGCAATTCTACAAGAGCTAGCTAATCTACTACTGTAGTATGTATATATTTGGCTTTGAGTTACTTACTTTGTATAAACCCGAAAGCGATCGCCGCCGGCAAGCAATGCGATCGCCCGCTCAGATTGTTGGGCAACAAGGTGAGCTAACTTAATTGGTATTAGGGACTTCCAAGCAATAAAATCACCAAATACAAGAATGATAATCATTGTGAGGAGGGGGAAGGAGAAGCAGCCGTCG
>NZ_NOLI01000211.1:0-9739 GCF_002245975.1 Nostoc sp. 'Peltigera membranacea cyanobiont' 213
GGTTGGGGGTGGGGTTCTTGTACCTCACTCAACTAAGAACCGCTATACATATTCCTTGGGTCACTAAAAAATAGACTTCTTGACTTCTTGGTATTGTGGGGAAAAGTCGCCGGCACTAGCAAGAAAGTGCGTTAGCGTAGCTCACCGTAGGTATCGCTTTAGCGTTTTTGGCAATTTAGAACGGTAGGGGCAGAAGCTTGACGCTGCGTATACTTAACTTCCCATCCAGGTAAATTCCACCAGACAACACGCTTTTCTGGTTGTAACCAAAAGTCTAGTTGTTTGATTAAGCCATTCTCAAAAACTAGTTTCGGGAAGGTAGGATAGTCACGATCGTCACTCTCGCTATAGTTACGTCCAAGATAGTTAAAACAAGCCTTTAATCCCTGAGTAACTCCCAACTCTTCAACTCCAATGCCTTTTAAGGTCGAATTATCGTAGCTGAAGCTACCACTGAACGATTTGCCTGCTAACGAGCCTTTAGTGACATTAATTGTAAAGTCATAGCTAACAGTAGAGTTTTGGGCAAGACTTGTTGCAATTACGCCAGTGCTAAGAGCAGCAGTTGCAATCCCAATTGCAAATTTAGGCAATAGTTTGAGCATGGTAGTATTGATGTTTGAAGTTTAGTGCTTTCGGATAATTTGTGCGTAGACATGCAACGGCTTGTCAATAGACATCGCCTATTGGAGAGATCGTCATTACCTAACTCATGCTTGGCAATGATAAAAAGCATATCACCTACATGGAATCTTCAAACTGGAAAACTGCTACATGAGTTTGCTGATAACTTTAGTTCAGTTGAATCTTTTGTGATTAGCCCCAATGGAAAAATTCTGATCTGCGGCAATTATGATGGCAGTATTAAACTGTGGAATTTAGAGCAGGGGAAATTATTGCATACATCAAGGAATGGTTCCAGTTCTGTTTTAGGGCTTGCTCTTAGTCCAGATGGTAAAACTCTCGCTAGTAGTAATGAGGATAGCACTATACATATTTGGCAAATAAACTAATTGGTGAAAGCGAGGGTTTAGTTAGCTTAAACCTTGAGTATGTGCTTTACGGACTATAGCCCAGTTCAGTTAAGCATTTCTTTAGAGATATGAGCAATACTGAATTTCATCCTTGCCCAATCTGTTCCACCCCAACTCGATATTTTGCAAGATGTCTCCGTATTAATTGTAATAATTAATACGATAAAACTTGTAGTGTCCAGGAACAGAAGTTGAGTTTCTTTAATACCTCAATGATTGGAGGGTTTGCGGGTATTGTAAGTGAAACTAAAGAGGAGTACAAAAGTCACATTTGCTACATTGATGCAGTGAAGTGCTGGGCAGAATCAGCTCGATTTGGCGGTATTGTGATTGAAACGATGATAGATAGTGATTTGCCTAATCACTAGGAACGCTATCGTTATTATCCTAGATACAATCTTGTCTTATTTGTGAGAAAAAATTCAGATAACCCCTAATGAAACAGGCTATTGAGTCTTAGTATATTGTCAAAAACTAAATTGGAGTTTTATATGCCGAGTCGAAAGAAAGAGCCAAGCGGATGTGGATGCTCAAATATACCGATCTCTATAATCCTAATTATCTTAGGAGGTGGTTATTGGTGGTTTAGCCAGAGAGGATATCTAGAAATAAGCAAGTTTTTAGATAATAGCAAAAAGATAAATATACATATTTTTAACCCTGCTATAACTAGCTCTCCAACTATTACTCCAACTGCTTCTATAGCTCCATCAGTTTCTGTAAAAATTACTCCAAGCTTAACTCCTAACAACAATAAACCCTTACAAAAAGTAATCCTAAAGGAAAAAATCCAATTGCCTCAAACGCCTTGGGAAAAGAAAGTAATTAGAGGAATTTATTTAACTCGCTATCAAGTTACCAATAATGCTGATGAACAAACGATTCGTGAAAGAGTTCGTTACTATCGCTCTCAAGGAATTAATACAATTATTCACGGTGTTTGGGGGAATGGTTGTACGATGTATAATAGTGAGGTTATGCAGCAAAGCTTTGGGTATAAAAGTTGTCCAAACCAGTTTCAAGAGCAATGGTTAAATTGGTTGATAGACGAAGCACATAAACAAGGAATGCAAGTTCATGCTTATTTTGAAAAGGGGATAAAAATAGATAAAAATAGCCCGATTTTTGATTTAGCAATTAATCGGAAATGGATTGTTCCAGGAGTGGATAAAACTTACTCTGGAATCGATCATTATGTACTGGATGTGGAAATTCCTGAAGTTGCTAATCTTTTTAAAAATATATTAGTAGAGTTTGTCAAAAAATATCCTGATATTGATGCAGTTCAATGGGATGATTATCTAGGTTATTATGCTGAATTACCTGGAAAAGTTGATCGGACTGCAAATTTGACCAAATTTGTGCAGCAAATGGTAACTTCTATGAAGAAAGCTAATGAGTCAGTGAGTTTTGATATTTGTCATCATAATCCTTATTGGGCTAAAAAATATTTTGCGGCTGACTGGGAAAAATGGGGTGTGGATCGCGTATTTATTCAAGCTTATAATGATAGTAATTTTGTTGAAGAATTAAATTACGCTCAAAAATATGCTGGAGTTGCAATTACAGATCGGCAGTTTGGTCGTTTAAAAGAATTAGTTGATAATCCAAAAATCAAAAGCATCTTAGTTTTTCCGTTTTCAGGAAATCCAGAAAAAACAGCTTCTAGCTTAAAAAACTCGCTTTGAACATGGAGAAAGTAGCGATCGCTCTCAACGCGGGGCGTAGACATCACCCAACTATTGGAACCTGCTGCAAGAATATCGATTGCCTATTGAACGACCTCTATTTGCGCTATTCATTAGTCGGACTCCAATTCATTCTGAATTCTGACTCCTGACTCCTGTTTTGATAAAATTACAAATCTGCAATTAATCTCGCTTTTCTCAAGAAAAATTGCAGTACGGTTTCTTCGCGGGAAATAATATCCACTCTGCCTTCCATTCCCAATTGAATCTGACACAGATTTTCGCCTTTACCTAAAACCAGACTTTCTGGCTCAATAGTCACCTGATAAAAAGCACCTGGGACAGCCGCTTTTGGAGTGATATTGGTATGAGGAGGAGATCCATTTGTGCTATTTGTTGGGGGAGTCATGGCATCGGGAGAAATCGCCTCTACCTTACCATTGAGAGTACCGTAATCTGGGTAGGGACAAGCACTAACCCGCATTTGAACTTGTTGACCAATTTTGAGCTTACTTTTATCTTCAGATGCCACTACTGCCTTGATAATCTGCTTGGCATCACTGGGGACAATCTGCAAGACTTCTTCGCCAGCACGCACAGTTTGACCGGGGTTACGCAAGTTTATCTGAGAAATGATCCCATCAGCAGTAGCAGTAATAGTGGTGTGATTGAGTTCGATTTCGACTTGTTTTAGTTCGCCAGTATCACGCTCTAGCTGTTTTTCTAATTCAATCTGTTGCTTGATAATTCCTTGCAGTTCTTTCTCGAAAACTCTTTTGTTACTTAAACCAGTGGCTTTTTCTTGGGCTATCCGCTCAGTAGCAATTTTTACTTCTGCATGACTAGGATTTAAAGCTGCTTTCGCACGTTGCATTTTAGCGATCGCTGCATATACAGCTTGTTCTTGCTGTTTTGTAGCTAACTGTGCTTCCTCTAATTTATCCCTAGACAATCCTTCCGCTACACTCTCATATCGCTTTTGCTTTAACTTCGCTGCATTCAAAGCTGTCCTAGTAGAATCGAGATTTGCTTGAGCTTCTTGTAATTCAGTCACAGTATTAATTTTTTTATCCTGATATCGTCGCAGGCGATCGCTTAATTCAGCTTCAGCACCATTAACAATTCGGTTAATTTTATCAGTTTCGGCGCGAATTTGACTCTTAAGGGTTTGAATTTGAGCATTAATCTGCACTAACTGCAACTTAGCTTGCTGAATATTCGCTTGCACTTGGTTTTTTTTAGTTTTTAAACGGGAGTCGTCAATCATAGCGATCGCATCTCCGGTTTTGACAACTTGATTTTCTTTGACATGAATCTGCATAACTTGGCCTTCAGTTGCCGCCTGCACAATTCGCAATTCCCCAGATGGACGCACAACTGCTTGTCCTTTGACTGTCACCTTATATTTGGTGACTGTGGCGATGGGAATCGCTAGTGCCAAAACGCAGAGAACAAACAGTCCACCAAAGGTAATCCAACGACTAATCGGTGGGAGAAATTCATCTGTTTGAATTGGGTGTAAAAAATCTGTATTGTGAACGTTAACCATAGTTAGACACTTCAAAATTGAAAGATAGGTGAAGATATTAGCAAATACAGTTCATTTGAGCCACAAAACCCTCATGTAGAGACGCGATTTATCGCGTCTGAAAGACTCAAAATCACATCATCCAAAAAGTCTAAATGCTCCCCAGTAACTTGCCGCAAATCTTCTGGCTTACCTTGAATTTTTAACCGTCCTTGTTCTAAAAATACAATCCAATCTGCACGCTGGATAACTCTAGGACGGTGACTAATCAAAATAGTAGTTTTACCCTGGCGATGGTCTAAAAGCCTATCTAGTATTTGGGCTTCGCTCACTGGATCGAGGGCGCTGGTAGATTCATCTAAAATCAGGATGGGTGGGTTAGTAACTATGGCTCTAGCTATAGCTAATCGTTGCTTTTGTCCACCAGAAATATTAGCTCCAAATTCTCCTAAGACAGTTTGATATTTATCAGGTAGTTCGCTGATAAATTCGTCAGCACCGGTAATTTGACATGCTCTAACAATGTCTGCAAAACTCAGGTGAGGATAACTAAATTGGAAATTATCCAAAATAGACCGACTCCAAAAATGAGCTTCTTGTGGTAGTAAAACCACCTGTTGCCGCAAACATTCTAAAGATATATCTTGCTGATTATAAAAACCATAGCGAATATTTCCTGATTGAATTGTATATAAGCCAGGAATCAATTTTGCTAGAGTGCTTTTACCACAGCCAGATTTACCAATTAGAGCAATTACTTCACCGCCAGGAATAGTTACAGAAAAATCTTGCAATAAATCAACTCTACCTGTGTGGTGAAAATTAATTTCCGTGCAGGTAATATCTGCATTAGCAGGAATTCCTACCCACTGCTTTTTAACATCATTTTCATCTTCTGGAGTAGCATCAATAACTTCTGTCAGCCGTTGAATAACTATTTGGGAAGTGATAAACTCATCTACTAAATCAATGGCGGAACTCAAAAAGCCGAGAAAATTGCTACTCATGCCGTTATAGGCAATTAATTGTCCGATTGTTAAAGTCCGATTAATTACTAAATAGCTACCAATCCAGAGAATACCAATATTTATAAATGTCGAAAGAATACTTGTAATTGTGCTGCTGTAAAGTCCTAATTGCATGGTACTCCAGCCCAAGTTAGCCAGATGACCAAAATTTCCTTGATATTCTTCCCAAGCTTGGGGTGTAGCTTGGGTAGTTTTTAAGACTTGTACTCCTCGAAATGTTTCTACTAAAAAACCTTGGTTTTCTGTACCAGAAACAATCATCTTGCGGGTTTTCTGTCGCAGTGCTGGTAAGAAAAGCAAGTTAACACCCGTGATAATGAGAAATGCAACTATAGAAGCCAGGGTTAACTCCCAAGTGTAAAAAAGCATAAAGCCCAAGGAGATTACAGCAACAAAAAATTGACTGGGTAATCCGAGGACAATTTGGGAAACTAAGTTATTGATAGCGTGAACGTCTGCAATGCGGCTGACTACTTCCCCACTGCGTCGTCCTTCAAAATAAGATAGGGGTAAATGTAAGAGTTTGCGCCCATATTCTAGAATTAGTCCTAATTGCAATCTTTGAGCAAAATAGCCGATGAGGTGCGATTCGACTAAGGGACTTCCAATAAATAAATTACCCAATCTTGTGGGGTGGGCATCTTGCCCGCCTTTGTATATGGGCGCTCATGTTGCCCACCCCACAAGAAGTAGTTGAGTATTTTTTTATTTGGAAGTCCCTAAACCAATGGCACTTTTAATTAAGTTCAGAGTGATTACGCCAATAGCGACAGTGGTTAATAGTTGGGTATCTCCCCGCACTAGGACATCATCGGTGAGTAGTTGCATCATGAAGGGTGATGCTAGAGAAAGCAACCCAATAGCGATATTCATGGCGATCGCTTGGGCGATAATAAACCGATAGGGATAAACCCGTTGTAGGTAACGTCCAAAACCGCCAATCTTATCTGATTCTTGTTGATAAAAGCGGCTTTCATCGGGAAGGAGTAGCAGCATCACCCCATTACTCCAACCTTTAATTAACTCCTCGTGAGTCAGGTAACGGATACCAACACCAGGATCGCCAATTACATATTTTTTCCCTTTCTGACCGTATAATACTACCCAGTGGTAGCCTTTCCAGTGAATAATCGCAGGTAGAGGAGTTTGATCTAATTGGTTGATGAGTTGAGGAGTGGCTTTAACTTGCCGACTATGGAATCCCAGGGCTTCTGCGCCCCGTCTTAATCCCAATAGAGTAGTTCCTCTCGCCCCAGTACCAACAGCTTCCCGCACGCGGTTGAGGGTAAATGTGCGTCCGTAGTGTTGGGAAATCGTAGCTAAAGTGGCTGCACCACAATCTTCTTCACTGTGTTGAAGGACAATTTTGTATTTCATTTTCCAGCGCGATTTTTGGGGCGAAAATTACAGTGAAAGAAATTGAGGCGTTGCATAATTGAAGTATGAATTAGATGTAGAGACATTTCATGGAACGTCTCTACAAGTGAAAAAGTTATATGGTCGGTTGGGTTGAGGAACAACATCCGACAAAATCCTTGATTATGTTGGTAGGGTTTTGCTGTTGCTCAACCCGACCTACAGAAATGGTATTACCGCTCTCGATGATTAGACCAAGACGAGATCGATCATATTGGAATTACCAGCATTGGGTTTAAATTGATATGCTTTACCATCTTTTAAGGACTCTTTTTGCACATTTATTTCATCTGCTCGACTATCTTTATCGAAAGACATTTTCCCATCATGGTCGGTGTAGAAGCTTTGTTTTGCAGTGGCTGGTATGTTCCAAGCAACGTCATCCAGTGTGTAAGCAATAGCATTGTTTGTGTTATTTATAACCGTAAATTTTTTGCTTTTGCCGCCAGAAATTATTTCCGCAGCTTGTTCACCAATTTCTTCCACCAAACCAAAGTTTTGCAAGATACTTTGGTTATTTAGCAGAGCTTTTTTGTCTGTGATAGCCATGTGATTTTCTCCTGAAAGTTGGTGTTTAGGAAATACGCTCAATATTTATAAATGCCGATAGGTTAGGCGTTCCTGATAGCTATGTAAATCTCACCTATACGGCATTTACCCTTAATGTCATAGAAGACTAGCAGTTCCCACACAGTAGTCTTTATTGCAGAGTAGACATAAAGGCAAAAAACAAAAGTTATATATATGGTCGGTTGGGTTGAGGAACGATACCCGACAAAATCCTTGATAATGTTGGTTGGGTTTTGCTGTCGCTCAACCAAACCTACACATAGAAATGGTATTACAGCTCCTAATAATTAGACTTTAACCGACGAGTTCGATCATATTGGGATCGCCAGCTTTGGGTTGAAATTTATATGTTCCCCCAGCAACTACCTCCTTAGATGTAAGCTGAATGCCAAAAAGTCGAGGATTAGCATCAAATTCAATTATTCCTGGATTTGTATTGCTAGCAGATGTCCGTCTTTCACCTGGTGTTATTACATTCATAGAATTATTTAATCTGTGCCAGACGAAGCGGCTTGTGGCGTTTTCAACTGTAAACGTAATGACACCACCAGAAATTATTTCCGCAGCTTGTTCGTTAAGTTCTTCAACCAAAGCAAAATTTTGTAAGATGCTTTGGTTGTTTAACTGGGCTGTTTCCATTGTCATAGCCATGTGATTTTCTCCTAAAAGTTGGTGTTTAGGAAATACGCTCAATATTTATAAACGCCGATAGGTTAGGCGTTCCTGATAGATATGTAAATCTCACCTATACGGCATTTACCCTTAATGTCATAGAAAACTACCAGTTCCCACACAGTAGTCTTTCTTGCAGAGTAGACATAAAGGCAAAAGACAAAAGTCATCTCTCTTAAGAGAGATAGAAGTTAACTTTTTTTGTGTCAGGATTTATTTCGAGAGAAGGATGATTAACTCGCCTATTCATACTATAGGAGGAAAATAAAACTTGTAAATACGAATTATATAAATTTTATTTTTTCTTTTGTTTTTCACAGAATCGGAAGAACTCTCTATAAACATCTCTCCTATTCTTTCTTTCGGGGTATATTAGGCGCGTATTTAGAGGTTATTTGCCATAAAATATCATACAGGCGCTTGCTTTCTTTGCATTACAAAACTTTACAACGTGCCCCATTTTGCAGCTATCCCAGCCCCCGTAGACCTTTGATTCACAATCCCCACTTGCTCTGAGCGTAAGCAAGCTACGCCGAAGGGATGACCAATAAATATACTACGGTAGTCCTATAGATATATAGTATTAAAATGTTCCAAGGGATAATTTTAATGGTTAACCATATCTTTCGCCGCTTAATCGCTAAGTGGATGTCCTCGATCAAAATCAGGAATTCATTTAACAACCAAAATAAATTATTCTCTTCTTTGCCAATTGCGGGGGCTTTTGTTACAGGGCTGTGTCTGAGTATGCTATTTGCTGCCTGCTCATCACCATCAACTATTAATTCTTCTAATCCCAGTGCTACACCTGTTAGTAATTCAGCTTCTAGTAAAGCCACAGTATTAAGATTTGGCTATCAAAAATCGAACATTTTGCTGAGAAACAAAGGTGTCTTAGAAAAGCGTTTGTCACCAGATGGGATATCTGTACAATGGATTGAATTTCCGGCGGGGCCACAATTGCTAGAAGCCATGAATGTGGGTAGTATTGACTTCGGACATGTTGGAGAATCGCCGCCAGTATTTGCCCAAGCAGCAGGAGCATCATTAACTTACGTAGCTGGTATTGCTGTTAGTCCTGCTGGTTCAGCAATTCTTGTTCCTCAGAATTCCTCAATTCAAAAACTTACTGACTTGAAAGGCAAAAAAGTTGCTTTTCAAAAAGGATCTAGTGCCCACTTATTGTTAGTCCAAGCTTTAGAAAAAGCAGGATTAAAATATGCAGACATTCAACCTAAATATTTACCACCTGCTGATGCCCGTGCTGCATTTGTTAAGGGTAGTGTAGATGCGTGGGTTATTTGGGACCCTTTCTATGCAGCCGCTCAAGAGGCAACTAAAGCCAGAGTTTTAGTTGATGGGACAGGAATTAATAAACAGGGAGGATATTATTTGGCAACCCGTAAATTTGTCACTGAAAATCCCCAAACGGTGAAGGCAGTTTTAGAAGAAATTAAAAATCTCGAAGAATGGTCTAAACAGCATCGAGAAGAAGTAGCGCAAACTTTGTCATCTGTGCTAGGAATTGACATAGCGACAATGAGAATAGCTACGAATAGGAGGAATTTTGGGATTGTGCCAATTGATGATAATTTGATAGGTTTGCAACAAAAAGTTGCTGATACATATTATCAGTTAAAGCTGATTCCTAAAAAAGTTGATGTTAGAGATGGAGTATTAACGAAAGAGCAATATGCTGCATTTTCACCAAAGATTTAGATAGACCAAAATCATAAATCGGCTGTAGGGATGTAATGGATTTATAGCGGTTCTCAGTTGAATAGGTGGTACTGAACCCCACCC
>NZ_NOLI01000212.1:0-9680 GCF_002245975.1 Nostoc sp. 'Peltigera membranacea cyanobiont' 213
GGATTAGGGATTAGGGATTAGAGATTAGAGATTAGGGATTCAAATAACTCTTTCCCAGTCCCTAGTCCCCAGTCCCCAGTCCCCAATCCCCAGTCCCCAGAATTTACTCGTCTTCTGCAAACACGAAACGATATAACTCGCTGGGGTCTGGTTCGGGGCTGCTTTCGGCGAATTTAACCGCGTCGTCGATTACATCCTGAATTTTACGATCAATTGCTTTGATTTCTCCCTCATCCGCCAGATTTTGCTCCAGCAAATAAGCTGCTAACTTCTTAATTGGGTCACGGGCGAACCAAAATTCTTTCTCTGCCTTGCTTCGCATTTCATCTGGGTCAGCCAATGAATGACCCCGGAAGCGGTAGGTAAGCGCCTCAATTAATGTTGGACCTTCACCTGCACGGGCACGGGCTACAGCTTCTTGGGCCACGGCTCGGACTGCTAGTACATCCATGCCATCTACTTCCACGCCCACCATGTTAAATACACTGGCTTTTTTATAAATCTCTGGTTGGGAAGTGGCTCGTTCGTGAGACATCCCAATAGCCCACTTATTATTTTCGACTACAAACAGAATTGGCAGTTTCCATAGGGCTGCCATATTTAGCGTCTCGAAAAACTGACCATTGTTGGCTGCACCGTCGCCAAAAAAGCAAGCCGTCACTTGGTCAGCATTTTTATCTCCCAGCACTTCACGGCGATATTTGCTTTGAAAAGCCGCCCCAGCTGCTACAGGAATTCCCTCAGCCACAAAAGCATAGCCACCCAGCAAGCGATGTTCGGCAGAAAACATGTGCATGGAACCACCGCGCCCTTTGCTGCAACCTGTGGATTTGCCAAATAATTCTGCCATTACCTCTCTTGCTGGTACTCCCGCACTCAAAGCATGAACGTGGTCCCGGTAAGTACTACAAACGTAATCTTCACCTGGTCGCATTGACTGGACAACACCAGTACAAACAGCTTCTTGACCGTTGTACAAATGGACAAAACCAAACATTTTGCCCCTGTAGTACATTTCAGCGCACTTGTCTTCAAACAAGCGCCCTAATACCATGTCCTCATACAACCATAATCCTTCTTCTTTAGTAATGCGCGTATTAGCAGGATTAAATGTGGGTAAAGTACGCTCTTGAACCATTATTTTTGAGTATCCCTGTTGTACAACTTAAAGTTACGGTCTTAAATAAGTTGGTCTGATAACACCTCAGCTTTTAACAGGCTAGCGTTTGTAAGACTCAACAATCAAACTTTATTTATGCACCAAAAAAGGGTCTTAGGGAATAGCTGAATTTTTAATTTTTGATTTTTAACTTTTCAGCCCATGCCCCGTGAGGATTTGACTTTAACGACAATATATGTTGCTTGAAGTTGTTCTCTCTCACTTTTCCCCTTCATAGACTAGCAATCAAGATCGACTGCTTTCTGCATATCCACTAACAATTTAAAAAAAAGGAGGCAAAAATCTATATACCGAAATAGGTAATTGTAATTAAAGGTTAATTATGATATCATCTTGTTCTCTTGTTATCAGGGTCAATTCCCAATAGTAGTATTTTTGTTACTGCATACTGGGAAAGTACCGAAAAAATCAATCATCAATAGATTCTAGGAACCACAACATTTATGCCGTGATTAAAAGCGGTAGTTGTGGTTTGTGGTATCGAAGGCTGATAATAGTCTGTGTTAAACAAAAATACTAAGAATTAAGACAAACAATTGAGGCTTTCTAGGCGAAAGCAAAAAATTAGTACTAAAATGTGACTCAAAATTTCGGGAAGGTACAAAACAAGTTGTTGCGATATACACTTGTAGAGTAAATTCTATACGGCATTATTATGGCACGGTTTTACAGGCCTGGAAAGCTCTAGGTGACATTATGTTGATCGCGGTGCAGGGGAAGTAGGCTGTGCGAATTCCGCTAGATTACTACCGAATTTTAGGACTACCGTTGGCGGCAAGTGAAGAACAATTGCGTCAGGCATACAGCGATCGCATTGTACAATTGCCACGACGTGAGTATTCTCAGGCAGCAATTTCTTCTCGTAAACAACTCATAGAAGAAGCTTACGTGGTTTTATCAGATCCAAAACAACGCAGTACCTACGATCAGCTTTATCTTGCCCATGCCTATGACCCTGATAACCTTGCTGCTGCCGCAGTAGCGCTGGAAAATCGTCCAGAAAGCACTAAAAGGGGTATTGACACTCAAAGTCTGGGTATCGAAATTACCCAAGACGAATTAGTTGGTGCTTTATTAATTTTGCAAGAGTTGGGGGAATATGAACTTGTCCTAAAACTAGGTCGTCCGTACCTGGTAAATAAAAATGGTGCTACAAGTACAAGAAAGAGCAGTAATTTAGCAGACGAAGAAATTTATGAAAATGCAGAACATCCCGATGTTGTTCTCACTGTAGCCCTTGCTTGTTTAGAATTAGGTCGCGAACAGTGGCAGCAAGGTCACTACGAAAATGCTGCTATATCCCTAGAAACGGGGCAAGAACTGCTAGTACGCGAAGGGTTGTTCTCTAGCGTCCAGGCGGAAATTCAGGCGGATCTTTACAAATTGCGACCATATCGAATTTTGGAGTTGTTGGCACTACCTCAAGAAAAGACTGCCGAACGCAGCCAAGGCTTGGAATTATTGCAAAATCTCTTAGAAGATCGTGGTGGCATTGATGGCACAAACAATGATGACTCTGGCTTAAATATAGATGACTTTCTGCGATTTATCCAGCAGTTACGCAACCACTTAACAGTCGCAGAACAGCATAAGTTATTTGAAGCCCAAAGCAAACGTTCTTCTGCTGTTGCCACTTACTTAGCTGTTTATGCATTGATAGCACGGGGATTTGCTCAACGACAACCTGCTTTAATTCGTCAAGCAAGGCAAATGCTTCTGCGTCTGGGTAAGCGCCAAGATGTCCATTTAGAACAGTCGTTATGTGCGTTACTTTTGGGACAAACTGAAGAAGCAACTCGGGTTTTAGAACTTAGTCAGGAGTACGAGGCTTTAGCTTTTATTCGGGAAAAATCTCAAGACTCTCCAGATTTATTACCTGGGCTGTGTCTATATGCCGAACAGTGGTTGCAACACGAAGTATTTCCCCATTTCCGAGATTTAGCAAACCAGCAAGCTTTCCTAAAAGATTACTTTGCTAACCAACAAGTGCAAGCTTATTTAGAAGCACTGCCAAATGATGCAGAAACAACTAATGAATGGGCTGTAATTAACCCCCAGTCTTTTCCTCGGTCTAAGACAAATAATCCTCATTTCCACAACAATTCAACTAGGAATTCAGGGCAATCTAATCACAGCAGAATACCTAACTCAGATTTACCAGAAACACCAATCAAAGAAATACCTGAATATCCAAACTTCTCACCGCCTCTGTGGAATTCATCTGAAAGTGTAAAATCAGAGGTTCCTGCTGCTGAACGGGTGAGCAGAGGCACTAATCAGCATTTGAACGGTTCAGCTAAAAGTGCCGCGCCCAATCATAATCAAAAGCGCAGAAGGAGAAAACCGACTCCATCTGCGAGCCGAGAGCGTTTACTAGATAATCGTCCTCATGCTCGTCGTCCCCGCCGGCGGCGAACTTTTGCGAACACCATAGAAGGAAAAACACGGCTCGTATGGAGAGTGTTTATTTCTTTGGTAAGTATATTAGTTTTTTGGGTGTTAGCCACAACAACTTTTGGATGGTTAAAAAATCTGTTTTTTCCTCCACTCTCTCCGAATTATCCACAGTTGTTTATAGAGATAAATCAACCAGCAGTATCTATTCCTGATGCAAATAGCAAACCAGAATCAGAAGAAGGCCCTTTAACAAAGGCGACGGCAGAGGAAGTTATTGGGACTTGGTTATCTACCAAAGCCGCAGCTTTAGGGCCAAATCATGAGATTAATAATTTAGGCCAGATTTTAACAGGTTCAGCTTTGTCTCAATGGCGGCTGATTGCTCAACAGGATAGGTCAGACAACCGCTACCGCAAGTACAGCCATAGTTTTAAAGTGGAATCTGTCGAGAAAATTGATTTATTTGCAGATCGGGCAGCAGTGGAAGCTACGGTAAAGGAAGTGACGCAGTTATATGAAAATGGTCAGTTTAAAAACTCTTCTAATGATAATTTGCGAGTTAGGTATGATTTGATTCGAGAACGGGCTAAGTGGCGTATTCAGAGTACATCTGTCGTGAATCAAATAACCAGATAAGTTGGAAAAAAGAGTATTATTTATAACTATCCAATACCCCTAGTAAACTTTTTAACATCAAATAAGCAGAAGTCCCTCCTGGATCGGGATGTCCGATACTCCGTTCTCCTAGATAGCTAGCCCGTCCCTTCCTCGCTTGCATTGGTATAGTTTCTTGCAACCCCTTTTGGGCTGCTACTACAGCCTGTTGCATCGCTTTCAGCGTTCCCTCTTCTACAGCCTGCCTAAAAGCGTCTACAGATGGAGACAGTACATCCACCATTGTTTTATCTCCTAGTTGAGCTTTGCCACGTTGCAGCACGCCGTCTAAGCCTGCCTGGAGTAGCTCTAACACATCTTCTGCTGTTAATTCTTGCTTATCTGCTACTGCTGTACTGGCTCGTAAAAACCAGGTTCCATAAAGAGGACCACTAGCACCGCCAATGGAAGAAATCAAGGTCATACTGACAGTTTTGAGAATGTTGCTGATGTCCTTGTCTGTAAGAGTTGGTAACTGGGCACTTACCTTTTTGAAGCCGCGATCCATATTGATACCGTGGTCAGCATCTCCGATCGCAGCATCTAATTCTGTCAAATAGGCTTTATTCGCCTCTATCTCGGTTGCATAAGCCTCTAACCATTGCAATATCTGTGCTTGAGTTACCATAATTCGTAATTCGTAATTCGTAATTCGTAATTCGTAATTTTAGGGTTTAAGTTTTCCTCATCTATACAGGGAGTATTCCAATGTAAGTAAATTTCTCAAGATGATAGATTTTTATCACGTTCACAATGACAGCCTACGCTTTTAAACATTTGGGATGATCCCTCTATACATGGCTTTGTTTGGTGTAGTTATCTAAATATACAGTCTGAAACTATCTTTAATTACGAATTACGAATTACGAATTACGAATTAGTCCCAGCGCCAACTTGCTGTTTTTACTGGTGCATCCCATAAACGGATCGTTTCATCATCTAATTTCAGCAGGGTAATGGAGCAACCTTGCATTTCTAGAGATGTGATGTAAGGGCCTATCAAGTTTCGCACAATTTGTAATCCTTGCTGTTCGCAGATTTGAGCGAGTTTGCGGTAAACAATATACAGTTCAGAAATCGGGGTTCCACCCATACTATTGACAAAAGCTAATAAGCGATCGCCTTTGGCAAATGGGAGATTTGTTAGTTCTACATCTACCCATTCTCCTTTGTCTTCATCCCACTCGCGCAGTGTGCGGCTGTATGCTGCATCCTCAAGAAGCGATCGCGTTAAAATTTCGGTAATCTCGTCTACTGATTTGATTACTGTACGTTCTATTCCAGGTTCACCGTGGATACCGATACCTAATTCGATTTCGCGATCGCTCAATTCAAATGTTGGCGTTCCATTAGCGGGCACTGTACAAGATGTTAGAGCAATTCCCATACTCCGCCCATTCAGATTTACTCGGCGACATAAATTTGCTATTTGTGGTAAATCATACCCAGCCTCAGCCGCAGCCCCACAAATTTTTTCCGCCAGGATTGTTGTTCCCACACCCCGCCGTCCTTGGGTATAGAGGCTATCTTTAACTGCCACGTCGTCATCAATTAAAATATTTAGCGATCGGATACCCTCACCACGGGCTAACTCCGTTGCCATTTCAAAGTTCATCACATCGCCACTGTAATTTTTGACGATATAAAGGATACCACAGCCTCCATCTACTCGTTTGGCTGCTTCTAGCATTTGGTCAGGAGTAGGGGAAGTGAAAACCTCACCAGGACAAGCTGCGTCAAGCATTCCTCTGCCCACGAAGCCAGCGTGCATTGGTTCATGTCCACTGCCACCACCAGAAATAATTGCTACTTTACCCTTTATAGGTGCATCGGCTCGATAGACAAAAGCGGGATCGTAGTTCAGTTTAATTAAATCGGAATGAGCCGCCGCCATACCTTCTAGACTTTCCCGCACAAAGTCTTCTGGCTTGTTGATCAGCTTTTTCATAATCCGTGTCTGGGTAAAAGGGTGCTAAAACTCAGGTTATAGCGCTTGTGGTTTGTATGCAATCAATATATAGCGGTTCTCAGTTGAGTGCAGTACAGATTTAACTCCCAACCCCTTCCCTAAATTTGTTATTTCGGCGAACTCATTTGTTATTTCGGCGAACTCATTTGTTATTTCGGCGTACCCATTTGTTATTTCGGCGTACCCATTTGTTATTTCGGCGTACCCATTTGTTATTTCGGCGAACTCATTTGTTATTTCGGCGTACCCATTTGTTATTTTGGCGTACCCATTTGTTATTTTGGCGTACCCATAACGCACCCTACGAAACTACTAGAAGAGTTGAAACCTATACTGGTCATACTTGTGTGTACACCGTAACCTAAAAGGAGAGAGACTTTGAATTTTCCCCCTTCCTGCGTCGGGAAGGGGGTTAGGGGGTTAGGTTCTTCGTGGGCTTTTTCAGATGACCAAATAATTATGAATTATTCGGTCAATCCAAAGATTCCATTAACTCAATACACTTGTGCATCTGCTGGCGCATGGTTTCCCGATCGGCATGAAACCTTCGCCCATGACCTGGTAGTACCCACTCAAAAGAGTAATTAGCCAAGTTACGCATCGATTTAGTCTGTTCTGACCAAGAATACCAGCAGAAACCGTGGAAGGCAGCTAGTTGTTGCAAGCTTTCTGACCAAGCCAGATGATCGCCTGTGAACAGAAATTTATTTTCATAAAGTAGAACAGTTTGCCCTTTGGTGTGACCGGGAACTGGGATAATTAATAAATCTGGAGTCAAGGTAAATGGTTCAGAACCAGTTAGCTGTATTTCAACATTGCGAGTATCCGCAGTAATATCATCAGTATGAAGGATGCGATCGCACTGAAAATGCTCGGCAAACTTTTGATGATCTGCCACATCATCTTTATGAGTTAGGTACATATAACGAATTGGCCCCAGTTCTTCTAAACGCTTAACTAAAGGCGGCGTAAACCGGGGAGAATCTACCAAAATGTTACCTTCTGGAAGTTGAATTAAATAGCTAGCAGCACCGTAAGATTTTTCAGAATGATAGCCGCAATGGTAAATATTTTCCGCTACTAATATTGGAAACTGTTGTTGAGCATCTTTGATATCTTTTGGTTTCTCAACTGTACCAATAGAACTAGTAGGACAAGCTAAAAGTGCTTCAAGCGCTGCTAATCTTTCTGTATCATTCGTTGGTTGATGATAAACTACCGACTGTTCATCAACACGAGAAAATACTTCAGGAGTCATCCAGCGACAGGTATCACAATCAATACAGGTAGTATCTACATAAAAATCGCCGTTGACATTTTGGGAGCGACGCTGATTTAAATGAGCCATATTAATTAATCCTTTTGCTTCCAGCCGTCTACTGGAGAGCGATAAACTCTATATCACTACGCTAGCAAAAGTGACTTGAGATTGTAGATGCCAGTAGAAGTAAATCTAGTTAAAAATAGAGAGTGGTGAAACTGAGTCAGCAGAAAATGGGAAAACTGAACATAGACTCTACCTGCTGATATATTTCCAAATATGCTTTACTGTTCTAATTCTAGTTGTTCAAATCCTTTTAACCTTGATGACAATAAGCTGAAGTAGGATGGTTGCGTTTTAAAATGGGAAGACAGAAATTATTGTTTTTTATAGATTTATTTGAAGAAATGTCTCCTGTATGGTTTGATGACCCGATCTTCTCTATAAAAGCTCCAAAAGGTCATTTACCATGTTTTAGGATTACTGGGATGACATTAGTAGTGAGTTTGATTTTACTAAGATGTGAAGAGTGTGGGCTTTAAAATTTAGTATTTATAAAAAGATTCGCTATGACTGAAATTGTATTTCTCTTTGAAGATGATCCTGATGGTGGTTATACAGCAGTAGCTCTAACGGAGTCAATTTTTACTCAGGCTGACGATATAGAAACACTAGAGGAAATGGTTCGTGATGCAGTTCACTGCCATTTTCCTAATGAACAACGCCGTTCCAAAATAATCTGGATACTGCTTTAAAACTCTGCGTCCCTCTGCGTTCAACTCCGCGTTCCTTTGCGTTTTACTCCTCTTCCCAATATATAGACAATCTCGCCATAAAGTATTGGTAGAGTATGACCCAAACGCAATCCTAGTACAATCCATCCTTCAAGAGTATCTTGCAAATCCTCCCGGCAAGCTTCTAGTGTTGCAGCGTTTGCCCACACACCTTGACATTCTAGAATTTCGCCATAGAAAGTTCCATCCTCAAGCAACTCATAAGTTGCTTTGTGCATTGCTGTACGAATGTAATTTGTCAACATTCAGCTTTTAATCAATTTGGTTATAACTGAGATTTTATTTTTAATCGCAAATCCGCCAAACTGTAGTTATTATGTATATTTTTTAATTTCCAAAAATGCGATCGCGCCCCTTTATCAAACGCGATCGCTAAATTTTCCATCCCCTAAGCTATAAAATGCAACTTATCGATCGCTGCATTAATTAGATTATGGGTAACGGGAAGACTATCAACTACCATCCCCAGACACAACAGCATCATGTAGGAGATGGAAAAGAGAAACAACTCTTTAGCTACAGCGCGATCCTCTGGATTTTGCAACAACCGCCAAGATTTGTGGATAAATAATCCTCCCAGACTTACAGCGATCGCAGCATAAAGAATTCCACTCGCGCCCAAAGGATAAAACAATAGCACGGTTGCAACTACGGTTAGCAGTGTATAATTCCAAATCTGCCGTACTGTTGCTGCATCACCTTCAATCACAGGTAGCATTGGTATCCCAACCTTTGCGTAATCATCCCGAATCATCAGAGCTAATGCCCAGAAATGGGGTGGTGTCCACAAAAAGACGATGCCAAAAATTAACCATGCTGACCAGCTTAATGTGCCTGTGACGGCAGCCCAACCCACTAATGCCGGAATTGCCCCAGCCGCCCCACCAACAACGATATTTTGGGTGGTGTGGCGTTTTAGCCAGTGAGTATAGACCAAAATATAAAAGACGATGCCAGAGAAGGCTAGCGAGGCGGCTAACAAATTAGCAAATACTGCTAGTAATGTAAAGGAAAGCGTTGCGAGTGCGATCGCAAAAATTAGAGCATCGCGCGGCTGAACCTTACCGGATGGCATCGGACGATGGCGCGTCCGCTCCATGTCATAATCAATATCGCGATCGTAGATACAGTTAATTGTCTGGGCGCTTGCAGCAGCCAAAGTGCCACCAGTGAGAGTTACTAGCAACAGCAATGGATCGACTTCTCCCTTAGCAGCAATCCACATACTCCCAGCCGTGGTAATCAAAAGCAACGGAATAATCCGAGGCTTTGTTAGCTGGTAATAACTTTGAACTACCTGGAAAAATGTTTGGTGGTGGCGAGAGACATTAGTCTCAATCATTTTGGCTCTGGTTTACCTGCAAAGTCTCTTGGGTGCTTTGGTAGGCTCTCGCTGGGCGCTACACCAATGCTTAGGCGGTTCTC
>NZ_NOLI01000213.1:0-9389 GCF_002245975.1 Nostoc sp. 'Peltigera membranacea cyanobiont' 213
CCCTTCCCCCTTCCCCCTATTTACTAGCTTGTTCCGTCAGCTTGGTGAGTACCTCATTCGATCGCTCTACGAAGGATTTCATTCCCTCAGCATCAAAGCCTTTCTGAGACATCAGCGCTAAATCGTAGACGTGTTGGCAAATCAAGTTCACTAACTGATCGGTAGACGATTGACCGTCACCTTGGATAATACTACCTTGGTTCAGATTTGCCAGATTTTGAATTAACGGATGAGCAGTATTCACTAGCAAAATGTGATCTTCGGGAAACTCTGCTGTCCCCTGCTGCATCATGGCGTTCATTTCTCGCATGCGGCGAAGAATCTCTGGTAAAAGCACGATCGCAGGTGGTGTACCTTGAGGATCGTCTGATTTCAATGCTTCGGTACGGATGTTGAGTTTGGGTTTGTTGAGCGATTTCTCAAATAACTCTTTAATCGTCTCACTGCGGGTTTTGTTCGTGTTAGGATCGACAATTTCCTTATCTTTATCTTGTTCCAGCAGAGTATTATCTAAATCTGAGTCTACCCGCGTAAACTTGACATCCTGATATTCCCGCTCTAGGAAGTTGATAAAGTGGGTGTCGATGAAGGAGTCCATAAATAGGACTTCCAAGCCTTGATTTTTGTGCAGTTCTATGTAAGTAGATTGAGTTGTTTCATCTGTGCTGTAGAAAACCCGGTTTTCGTTGCGTTCTTTGTTGCGTTCTAAATACTCTTTCAGTGTGGTGTAAGGAGCGCTGGGTGTTGAGTTCTCAGCACTGGGTGAAGGAGTCACATCTTGCCAAGCATCGCCGTCTGAAGATTGGACTTCAACCACTGGAGTTTCAGCAGCAACTTTTTCTGTCAGCTTGGCGGTGGTACGGAAAACGATAATATCTTCAATTTGCTTTTTGAATTTATCGTCGTTGAGAACGCCGAATTTGACAAAAGTACCAAGATCCTTCCAAGCACTGATGTATTGTTCGCGGTTATCGCGGAAAAGTTCTTTGAGGCGATCGCCTACTTTTTTGGCAATGTAGTCACCAATTCGCTTCACGGTGCGATCGCCTTGCAAAGCACTCCGCGATACGTTTAGCGGAATATCGGTACTATCAATCACACCCCGCATCGGCATCAAAAATTGCGGGATAATTTCTTCGCAGTTGTCACTGACAAAAACTTGATTGCAAAATAGCTTGATCTGCCCTTTGGTAACATCTACATCCGGCCTCATTTTGGGGAAATACAAAATCCCGTTGATGATAAAGGGATAGTCAGTATTTAAATGTACCCATAACAGAGGTTCTTCCTGAAAAGGATACAGATAGCGGTAAAACTCTAAATAATCTTCTTGACTGAGATTACTCGGAGACTCTCGCCACGGTGCTTTTTGCTTATTTAATACCTCACCTTCTAGTTTTATTGGTACTGGTAAGAAGTCGCAATAAGTCTTGACAAGATTCTTAATTCGTGCAGACTCTAGAAATTCCTCCTCTTCTCCTTGGAGGCTGAGAGTAATAGTAGTGCCGCGAGTTGTTCGGGACGAATCTTCTAGGGTGAAAGCTGGGGAACCATCGCAACTCCAGTGAACTGCCTGCGCTCCTTCTTGGTAGGAAAGGGTGTCAATTTCTACCTTTTGCGCCACCATGAACGAAGAGTAGAAACCAAGACCGAAGTGGCCAATTATGGGTTGATCTGATTTGCCTTCATATTTATGAATAAATTCTTCAGCACTAGAGAAGGCAACCTGATTGATATATTTCTTAACTTCATCTGCGGTCATCCCGATACCGTTATCGGAGATGGATAGGGTTTTGTTATCTTTGTCAATGGCAAGTTCAATTTCCGGTTCGCCGATGTCTCCAGCGTAATCTCCGGCGCGGGATACCATTTTCAGCTTTTGGATGGCATCTACAGCGTTGGATACCAGTTCCCGCAAGAAGATTTGGTGATCTGAGTAGAGCGACTTCTTAATGATCGGGAAAATATTATCAGTATGAATACTGATAGTGCCTTGTTCTAGCATAATTGGTAATTTTCGATGTTAGTATCTGAAATGATGATAGCGGCTAATACAGCCTATCCCCCCGCTTTCCAGGATAAACCCGGAGAACACAAGAGAACATGATACCAATTAGGATTTTAAAAGCATAGCTTAGGCGATGTCTACGACGGGCTGCGCCTACGCACCTTTTTTAAGCATTGTTTGCCCCCATTCTCTGATTCGGATTTCCCTACTCCCGAATTTCAACGTAGGTTAATTAGCCTAGTTGAGACATTCGCCTAAATATTGTTAGTTTTTTCCAACACCAAAAAATAGTGATACGGGTAAGTAGGATCGATAAATTCTTGCTTCACAGTTAACCCAGCATTAGCAACAGAGTTTAAAATCCGCTCTTTGGGATATCCTTTCAAACCCATTTCCCAGTAATGCTCGTCACATACTGGCGTTGTACTCCAGAATTTGGGCACATTGAATAATAAATGCCTTGGCCTACCTGAGAAAGAGGTTTTGATCTGAAATGACAAGTATTGAGTGCAATAAGGAATCGAAATCACCAAAAATTTCTTTGTTGCTTGTGCGAGTTTTTTCAGTGCTTCTTCTGACTGGACGTAAGGAAAGTGTTCCAGCACTTGAAACAGGACGATCGCATCAAATTTCTCTTTCGGTAATGTAAAATCTGTAGTCAAATCCAAAATTATTTCTGGCTTCAGGTTGGGATCGACATCAGCAGTAGTGACATTGTATCCATTGTTCTTCAAGATGTCTGTTAACAGAGAATTAAAAATCCCAATTTCCAGAACATTTTTTACCTGATTACCCAGCGAAAAAATTAGACGCAGCTGGTGGTGATAACTGATGAGCCGATTTTTTGATAAATATTCCGAATTTCTAATATCTAACGAAGTGATAAGTTGCATAAACAATGCCTACCTAATCTGATGGACTGACAAATATAGTGGGTATACAACTACAGGATTCCCCGAAAAACAGCGAAAATAACAGCACCTTATTCTCTATAATCTCCATTATTATGAACAACATTGCAATATTTTTTACCTATGGTTACTAGTACTGACTTACTCGCAAAACTCTACAATGCCTTTAATCCCTTTGAACCCTTACCCGCAGGCGATCCAAAATATGTAGATTGTCAGGATGTGCGCGGTGATGCGGATATTGAGCAAGAATTGGGAAATCGGATGCGATTAGCAGATACAAATACTTGTCAATTGTATTCTGGCCACCGGGGGGCGGGGAAGTCTACAGAATTACTCAGGTTAAAGAAATATTTAGAAAATCGGGAATTTTATGTTGTGTATTTTGCGGCTGATGAAGAAGATATCGATTCTGAAGATGCCCAATATACAGATATTCTCCTCGCCTGTACTCGCCGTTTGCTCAAAGATTTAAAAGAAATTGCTAGTCCTCGTCCTATACTCGACTGGTTGAAAGGTCGTTGGGAAGATTTAAAAGATTTGGCGCAGACTCCCATAGAATTTGAGAGTCTGGGAGTAGAAGCACAGCTAACTCAATTCGCCAAGTTGACCGCAAATTTAAGGGCTGTTCCTGAATTACGCCAGAAGATTCGCCAAAAAATCGATCCTCACACCGTCACTTTAATTCAGGTGTTAAATGAGTTTCTGGTGGATGCAAAACAGCACTTACCTAATGGCTACAATAAACTGGCGGTAATTGTCGATAACTTAGACCGGATGGTGTTAGTCAAAGACGGCGAAGGCCGCACCAACTATGAAGAAGTCTTTTTAGACCGTAGCGAACAACTCCAAGCTTTAGATTGCCATTTGATTTACACTGTCCCCATTTCAATGGTTTATTCTACCAGGGCAACAGACCTCAGAGATATCTATGGCGACCCCCAAATTTTGCCGATGATTATGGTAAACACTCTCAAGGGCGAAGTTTATCAGCCAGGACTCAAGAAAGTTAAGGAAGTAATTAACAAGCGAGTCCGGCAAATTGCACCCGAACTATCACTAGAAACAGAAATTTTCGACAGTCCCCAAACCTTAGACAGACTCTGTTTAATGAGTGGAGGTCATGTGAGGAATTTGCTATTGTTAACTCAAGATGCCATTGGACGCACTGAAGAGTTACCTGTTTCAGAAAAGGCCGTGCGACGAGCAATTACTCAAGCCAGAGATACTTATCGCCGCGCTGTGGAAAATCATCAATGGTGTTTGTTAGCGGAAGTGTCTTGTTCTAAGCGTATTATTAATGATGATTTGTATCGCAGTTTGATGTATAATCGCTGTCTTTTAGAATACCGCTATTTGGATGATGATGGAGAGATGCAGCGTTGGTATGATATTCATCCATTGATTCAAGGAATTCCAGAATTTAAAGAAGCCGTAGCGAAACTTTCATGAACCAAAATTTAAGTGATTGGGATGATGATTTACCTCCAGAACCAGAAGAAGCTTATCAAGACTTGCTTCGCGCACTGAAGCGTAAATCAGGATTTGGTTTGTTTTTTGTCCAATGTACGCCTGGGGAAGCAGACAAGTTTATTGTCAAACTTCCCCAGGAGATTCCGCAGAAAAATATTGCAGTTTTGCCGTTATTTGAAGCGATTGATAATTTATATCAGCCAGTCGCAGAGTTTGTTAAAGACAAGCAAGTTGATATTTTATTGATTAAAGGTCTGGAATATTCTTTATACAAGTATGAAAAAAGAAGTTTTGGCGAAATTACCGAAGGACAATTTAGTAATTTAACCAGTGTTCCGCATATTTTAAATCACTTAAACCAACAGCGAGAACGTTTTAGAGATGATTTTCCCATTAGCTTTGTTTTTCTTTTGCGTTCATTTTCGATAAACTATTTTATTCATCGTGCCCCAGATTTCTTTGATTGGCGTTCTGGGGTGTTTGAATTACCGACAACACCAGAAGTTATAGAACAAGAATCAAATCGTCTGCTGTTGGAAGGAGACTATAAGGAATATTTAAAACTCAGCCACGAACAAAAAATTGAGAAAATTATAGAAATTCAAGACTTGCTGACCGAAAAACATAAGCCAGATAATAGTCAGGCAAGTTTACTATTTAAATTGGGAAATTTACTATTCGCTGCTAAGGAATATGAACAAGCGATCGCATCCTACGACCAAGCTCTGAAAATTCAACCCGATCACTACAAAACTTGGATCTACCGAGGTGCTGTATTATGTGATTACCTACAACGCTTTGAAGAAGCGATCGCATCCTTCGACCAAGCATTGAAAATTAAACCAGATGACGAAAAAGGCTGGTACAACCGAAGCATTGCACTAAATAATTCGGGACGCTATGAGGAAGCGCTGGTGTCTTATGACCAAGCACTGCACATTAAACCAGATGACGACAAAGCCTGGGAGAGCAGAGGCAATGTGTTATGGATTTTAGAACGCTATGAGGAAGCGCTGGCATCTAATGACCAAGCACTGCAAATTAAACCAGATAATCACACAATATGGCATAATCGAGGCATTGCGCTCAAGGATTTAGGACGTAATGAAGAAGCGATCGCATCCTTTGATCAAGCACTGGAATTTCAACCAAATGACTACCACGCTTGGAGTAACCGGGGTATTGCATTAAGGAATTTAGGACAGTATGAAGAAGCAATCGCATCCGACGACCAAGCACTTAAAATTAACTCTAATTATTACGAAGCCTGGAACAACAGAGGTGTTGTTCTATGTGATAATCTACAACGCTATGAAGAAGCAATCATTTCTTTTGACGAAGTACTTAAAATTCAAGCAGATAATTATGTAGCTTGGAGTAATCGGGGTATTGCATTAAGAAATTTAGGACGGTATGAAGAAGAGATCGTATCCTACGACCAAGCACTAAAATTTAAACCTGATGACCACCAAGCTTGGTACAATCGGGGCTATACGCTAGGCAATTTAAAACGGTATAAAGAAGAGATCGCATCCTACGACCAAGCACTGAAATTTAAACCAGATTACCACCAAGCTTGGAGCAATCGGGGCAATGTATTAATGAATTTAGGACGGTATGAAGAAGCGATCGCATCCTACGATCAAGTACTCAAATTTAAACCTGATGACCACCAAGCTTGGTACACTCGAGGGAGTGCATTAATTAAATTAGGTCGTTGGAGAGAAGGAAATAACAATATTAGCAAGGCTATTGAAATTAATCCAGATTTTGCGAATGTTCTGCTTGATAAACAGAAAAAACGCATTATCAGTTGGTTTCAGCAAAAATTGAGGTTAAAAAAGTTAGTTCAACTTTGTATAAGTTTCTTGAGCTTGATTGGATTTAGACGTTGATTAAGCGACCTTATCATTAGTGTTTATATATAATTACACTAACATTATGAAAATTCTAACTAAGAGTTATGCAAAATCAATTGACTACTCTGACTTATGAAATTGAACTAAAACTAGGGGAGAAATTAAATCTCCCAGAATCAATATTGAAAAATATAACTACAGGACGCTGGGTAATCACCATTCAACAAAAAGCGGAAGAACTCAAAAGCACGCGCAACCATAACGCTTTTTTGAATGGCTACGCACCAGAAGACGAAGGACTTTATGACGACTCAAGCAGGTGAGTTTTGAATAGTCTGCGGCTTCTGTAAAGCAGTACGCGCACTAAAAAAAATAAACCCACCTTCGTGGGTTTTATCTGTACAGCCGCGAATTCTAATCACCTTATCCGACTACGTAGCAATCTGTGGTACTGACACCTTCACTGGCACTTTTTTGCTAAAAGACAGACCGTTCTCATTTTTGTCAATGATAATCGTGTCTCCAGAGATAAAAGTATTTTCCAATAACTTGGTGGCGAGGGGGTTTTCTACTTCCCTCTGAATTGCGCGTTTGAGTGGACGCGCACCATAAACAGGGTCATAGCCTGATTCGACAAGGTGATCGCAAGCTGCTTGGGATATCTCAAAGAAGATTTTTTGCTCGCGCAGGAGATTTTCTACTCGCTTGAGTTGAATACGGATGATATGCCGCAGTTCCGTGCGGCTGAGGGCATGGAAGAGAATAATATCATCAAGGCGGGTGAGAAATTCTGGGCGGAAATGCGATCGCAAAGCTTCCATTACCCTAACCTGCATCATTTCATACTTGGAATCATCACCAGATACATCCAAGATATGTTCGCTACCAATGTTACTGGTCATCACAATAACGGTGTTACGAAAATCTACTGTCCTTCCTTGAGAGTCAGTAACTCTTCCATCATCTAACACCTGCAACAAAATATTGAACACATCGGGGTGCGCCTTTTCAACTTCATCTAGCAGCACCACTGAGTAAGGACGGCGGCGAACCGCTTCGGAAAGCTGGCCGCCTTCTTCATAACCTACGTATCCTGGAGGCGCACCCACTAAGCGAGAAACTGAGTGTTTTTCCATATACTCAGACATATCCAAGCGCACCAAGGCATCATCAGAATCAAAGAGAAACTGAGCTAAAGCACGGGCGAGTTCGGTTTTGCCCACTCCGGTGGGGCCCATGAACAAAAATGAACCAATGGGACGCGACGGGTCTTTCATCCCCGCACGGGCACGGCGAATCGCTGCTGATACAGCTTCTACAGCCTCTTCTTGCCCTATGACTCGTTGATGTAAATGACTTTCTAATTGCAGCAATTTTTGCCGTTCTGATTCCAATAAGCGATTGACGGGAATTCCTGTCCACTTGGCGACGATTTCCGCAATATCAGCTTCGGTGACTTGTTCTCGCAGCAACGTCGAACCTTGGTTTTGAATTTCTAAAAGGCTTGCTTCTTTGGCTTCGCGCTCGTGTTGCACTCCTTCCAATTTGCCATACTTCAGTTGGGCAGCTTTATTTAAATCATAAGCACGTTCCGCCTGTTCAATTTGCACTCGCAGCGCATCTTCTTCTTTCTTTAAGGCGCTTATCGCCTCTAATATCTGCTTTTCACCTTGCCATTGCTCATTAAATACTTGCTGTTTTTCGGTCAAATTGGCGATTTCTTGCTCAATTCGCTGCAAACGTTCTTTTGTTTGGGGAGTACCCTTTTCTTCGCCAGCTAATGACAGCTTTTCCATTTCTAACTGCATGAGGCGGCGATCGATGGTTTCCAATTCTGCTGGTTTGGAGGTAATCTCCATTTTTAACTGGGCTGCGGCTTCATCCACCAAATCGATGGCTTTATCTGGCAAAAAGCGATCGCTAATATAACGCGCTGACAGTGTTGCTGCTGCTACCAAAGCCGAATCAGAAATTTTGACATTGTGATGCACTTCATAGCGTTCTTTCAACCCGCGCAGAATGGAAATAGTATTTTCCACACTTGGCTGATCGACAAATACTTGCTGAAAGCGGCGTTCTAAAGCAGCATCTTTCTCAATGTGTTTGCGGAACTCGTCGAGGGTAGTAGCGCCAATGCAACGCAGTTCTCCCCGCGCCAGCATTGGTTTGAGCAGATTTCCGGCATCCATTGCCCCTTGTTGGCTGGAACCTGTACCGACTACGGTATGTAGTTCGTCGATAAACAGGACAATTTGACCGTTAGAGTCCATAACTTCTTTGAGGACAGCTTTCAGGCGTTCTTCAAATTCTCCTCGCAATTTTGCCCCAGCAATTAAACTACCGATGTCTAAAGAAATGAGTTGGCGGTTTTTCAGAGATTCGGGAACGTCACCATTTACCATCCGTTGTGCTAAAGCTTCGGCGATCGCAGTTTTACCTACACCAGGTTCACCAATCAATACCGGGTTATTTTTGCTCCGACGAGATAATACTTGAATTACCCGCCGAATTTCGTCATCTCGCCCAATTACTGGGTCGAGTTTTCCAGCTTTTGCCTGTTCTGTCAAATCTCTGCCAAATTTTTGTAAAGCTTCATAACGGGATTCTGGCGTTTGATCTGTTACCTTTTGGCTACCGCGAACGAGTTTGATAGTAGCTTCTAGTTTAGCTGCGTCCACACTAAAGCTTTTGAGGATCTTTCGGCCAATGCGATCGTCTTCAGCAAAGGCTAAGAGTATGTGTTCTACAGAAATGTAAGAGTCTTTCATCCTGACTCTAGCTTCCTCGGCTTGGTCTAGTAAAACATCTAAACTACGGCTAAGATAAAGCTGATCGCTTTTACCAACTTTGGGCTGACGTTGGAGAAAGGCTTCTAGCTGCTGTTGAAAGCGGATTGGATCGACCTCAGATCGAGCCAGAATACGTATTGCTAGACTGGTGGGTTCTTCTAACAGGGCAATAATTAAATGTTCAACATCTAGTTGCTGTTGTTGATAAGCACGGACTATATCCTGAGATTTAACAATTGCTTCCCAGGCTTTATCAGTAAATTTATTCGGATCTGTAGGTTGCATCTTTAGAATTTTAGACTTTTGATTTTTAGTTTAGGGATTGGGTGCTGGGGATTGGGGATTGGGG
>NZ_NOLI01000214.1:0-9145 GCF_002245975.1 Nostoc sp. 'Peltigera membranacea cyanobiont' 213
TGGTGCGTTACGAACTGCGTTCTAACACACCCTACAATACCTAATTTTGTTCAAAAATCAAATATGATTCCTATAGCATTTGTACGTGTAAATATAAACAACTTTAGTCAAGATATGATATGTCACTATCAAAGCCCAATAAATACTCTCCAAAGTTAACAGAGGTTACTCTTAATATAAGTAAATTAGAGTGTAATTATTATATATGGGAAATACCCAAAACAAAAAAATTAGCAGGTTTAATTGTATTTAGTGGTAAGTACTTATATGGCTCGGCTGGCAGTGATGATGGACTTTTTATTAAATGGAGGATTAATGAGTTTTGTGAGCTAAATTTCCCACATCAAATCAGTGGATTAGTTGTTGACTTTAGAAGCTTAGATTATCAATGGGGTGATGATCTTGATGTTTATCCTCAAAAAATAAGAGGATTGGGGCAACCAGTTAGAATAGTCGTTACTCCAGAAAGGTATGAAGCATTTAAAGGCGTATTAGATGAGCAAGAATTGTATACATATATAGAAGTTGCTTTTGCTCAAATAGTAGAAGCATTAAAATGTTAATACTGCTTAGTAAGCATTAATAGTTTTTTTTAGGAAATTTTAATAACGAAAAATTTTGGTCTAGTTTCCCCATTAATGAATCGGTGTTTTAGGGGATGGAGGTGCGATCGCAGTTTACATAAGCTGCTATAGAAAGTAATTTAATTGGAGCAATCGCTTTACTATGCTTACTCATTCGAGGTGAATGAGTATTCGTGCCAATCGCAAATGGGGCGATACCCAATCGCTTGATAAATATGATTGGCTGTGGGATTGGCTAAATCTGCTATGAGGAAACAATCGCGGCATCCCTGGTCTAGCAGTTTTTGGCTTAACGCTGCGACACAGGCAGTGGCATATCCTTTGCGACGATACTCTGGTGGTGTATAAGCTAAATTGATCCGACCAATTGTAGGTAACACTTGTTTACAAGACGCAACTGAAACTGGAGTGCTATCAACCCAAAAATAAGTATTCTGCTGTTTCAAGCGATTATCTACTTGGTGTTGGACATCTTGGCTCACCGCCTCATCTATCTCAGAAAAAAATGCAGAAAGCCACTCGATCAAAAGAGAGCGATCGCCTTCAGTTGCCAGTCTAAGATATCCTCTGGCCTTTGAGACTCTTTGCACTGCCGTTAATTGGTAAATTTTCATTAACACCGACTGTTGATAGAATTGTCCTGTCAGCGTTTGCCAAGTCTGCGAGAATATTTCTACCTCTTGAGCCAGTCCCATGCTTCCTGGCAGTTGCTCTTGATGCAAATCTTGAGCAATCAACCGCAAAGCATCCATATTCTGGGCTTTGGATAGGATCAATTTTTGGGGTGGGGTGCGGATGGCAACAGCCAGAATCTCGCCACTTGTTTGGACAATTGCTAAATAAGGCTTACCCAGATAACGTTCTGGGTTATGTAACAAGGTATGCGAAACACTGAGCAAAACATTATTTTCTACCTGATGCTGGAGTAAGTAAGCCTGAGTGCAGTGCCAGAATTCCTGAATGTTGTCGAATCGATGTAGTTGCATGATTTGCCTGACTCACGAACTAAGTAAAGAGTTGTGCTATCTAGAACCTTCTTAATTTCTTGTGTAGCTACAATTCTATCTGTGATGCAGCATTCCAACATCCATCAGCACTACATCAGGCTGGAGTGGGTAAATTTGGCTGACTTGCATAGAAGCAGTAAAAAGGTGTCAAACTCTAGTCATAAAAGTTATTGAGTTATGCTGACACAGCAGAAATTGCACAAACTTGTAAACCAACAGGTGTTTGAATAATCACGGATTCCACACCAAAGACTTGGGCGATCGCACTTGGTGTCAGAACTTCTTCAGGTTTACCAACTTCCCAAAGATGACCTTGTTTTAATAAAGCAATGCGAGAACTATATCGTGCCGCTAGATTCAGTTCGTGTAGAACGGTAACAATAGTTAATTCCTGCTGTTGATTCAGATTTTTCAGTAGTTCTAATAGTTGTAATTGATAGTTTATATCTAAGAAAGTTGTAGGTTCATCTAATAGTAAAACTTTTGGTTCTTGCGCTAGTGCTAAAGCTAAAAAAGCACGCTGTCTTTCCCCACCTGAAAGTTCTTCAACTAAGCGATCGCTCAATTTTTCTAGTTGCGTCTTTTTAATTGCAGCCTCCACTTTAACCCAATCTTGGGAGTTTAATTCCCACTGCCACCAAGATTGATGTGGCGTGCGTCCTAAACTTACTAATTGTCGTACTGTTAAGCCGACGGGAACCGTTTGTTGTTGCGGTAAGAATGCTAGTTTTTGTGCAACTAGATTTGGGGGTTGAGAGTGAATTGCTTTGCCATCAAGTAGCACTGTTCCCTGCTGTGGGGAGAGAATACGACTCAGCAATTTGAGTAAAGTAGATTTACCTGAACCATTAGCACCAACTAAACTTAACCATTCTCCTGTTTGCAGTGTGAGATTAATGTCTTGAATAATCGGGACTGTAGTGTAACCGCCTGTGAGGTTTTGCAGTTCGAGTGGCATTTGCTGAAATTTAACAAGAAAAAACTTAATTTTATAAACTTTGCGATCGCTAAACTCTCCGATGGTACTTGCTGCGATCGCTCCAAATCCCCTATAAAGTCGATGATGCAATCTAAGAACATCTACTTCAATGCTCCTAGATTACATCTTTTTCCTGAAGTGGAATTCTACTTATTGCCGCACAGTAAGCCAAACCGAATTAACCCACGCTGATAACCGCGACGCATTAATCCCAGTGATAATGCCCCTTGGATGGTAGTCCAACCAGCATTTAGTAAGCCCCAAAGCGCTTGGGGAGTGAATGCCGAATCAATCACCACATTCCAAAAGGGGGCGACAGCAGTTGACCAATCAGCAGTGCGAATATTATGTAATGGTAGTTGATGTGCGATCGCTTCATACTCTGGCAAAGAAATCACATAAGGCAAACAATACACCCGATAAATATCCTGCAAGTCTTTTTCTTCATCCGCCGTTAGTGGCGATCGATCAATTGGTCGATGACACCAAGTCACCATAATTAACTTGCCACCAGGCTTCAATACTCGATAGCACTCCTGAAGAAACTTCTTCTTATCTGGCATGTGTTCGCCACTTTCCAGCGACCAAACTAAGTCAAAAGAATCATCAGCAAAGGGCATTGCTTGAGCGTTTGCGACTTGGAACTGTGTTCTCAGACTTAAATTAGCCTCCAACGCGCGTTCCGTGGCTCTGGTGGCTTGCACAGGACTCAATGTAATCCCTGTAGCCTTAGCATTAAACTTTTGTGCGAGGTATAAAGAACTGCCGCCAATGCCACAACCCACATCTAGGATATTTTCGGCTGCTTGTACCCCTGCCCAATTGAGCAATTCTTCGATTAAATCAATTTGAGCCTGACGGCGGTCTTTTTTCTGCGTACCATCAGCGCCGTAATAGCCGTGGTGCATGTGTTCGCCCCATATCTGTTCCCACAGACTAGACGAAGCATCGTAAAATTGCTGAATTTGCTGGTAAAGTGTTGCACTCATGAAAAAAGCAGTGTTAAGACAAAGCCGAATTTAAAAAAACATACAGATAGGCTACCATGTATGTTTTTAATTAAATAAGGGTATTTTTGCTTGTAGAGAAGGTCAACCATGATGTATCATTCTTGGAAAAATTTCTCAGTTTTACCTTAATAAACCTTCTCTACTCAAAATTATACCAACTCTCCAACAAATATACATATACAAGAGATATAAACCCAGATTAAATCTAACTTTTTTAACTACGAATTACTAATTAAGAATTAATTATGACTGTTGCTCGGACAATTTGTTTAGGATTTCTGGCTGTCATCGCTGTAGGTACTATCCTGTTGATGATGCCTTTTTCAACTAGCAATGGTGCATGGAATAACCTAATTGTAGCACTATTCACCTCTACATCCGCAGTTTGTGTCACAGGTTTATCAGTAGTTGATCCTGGTACTTATTTTTCATTTTGGGGCCAATTTTTTATCGCATTATTAGCTCAGATTGGCGGGTTGGGCTACATGACAACTACAACATTTCTGATTTTGCTCATTGGTCGGAGGTTTGATATGCGGCAAAAAATAGCTATTCAACAAGCTTTAGACCGACCGGGAATGAGTGGTAGTACCCAAGTTATCCGTTCAATTATTGCCACAACTTTAATTTTTGAAATTACAGGCACATTCTTACTTCTGCCAGCTTTTGTTCCTGAGTATGGATGGAGTAAAGGACTTTGGTTAGCCATTTTTCATAGTATCAATGCTTGGAATAATGCTGGTTTTAGTTTATTCAAAGATAACTTAATTGGGTATCAGTCATCTTTCTTAGTAGTCTTTACCATCACAATGTTAATTATCTTTGGGGGCATTGGTTATCAGGTAATTTTGGAAATGTACCTTTGGTTGCGCGATCGCATGTTCAAAAAAATCCAAAACCAAATGTTTTCTTTAGATTTTAAAGTTGCAACTAGCACAACATTGATATTATTAATCCTAGGGACATTTGCCTTTTTTTGTATAGAGATCAGAAATCCAGAAACATTTGGTCATCTAAATTTACGCGATCAAATACTACTAGCTTGGTTTCAATCAGTTACTCCCAGAACTGCTGGTTTTAACACCATCGATATTGGTAAAATGACCACTGCTGGTCTATTTATTACGATCGCACTAATGTTTATTGGTGCAAGTCCAGGTGGTACAGGAGGAGGAATGAAAACAACCACTCTCAGAGTCTTAACCAGTTGTACTAAAACGATTCTCCAGGGAAAAGAAGAAGTCTTATTGTACGATCGCAAGATAGCAATATCTTTAATTTTGAAAGCTGTCGGTGTATTGGTAGCTTCGGTAACAACCGTAATTTTAGCTACTATCTTAATCAGCCTCACAGATCCAACATTAGATTTTATTCAAATTTTGTTTGAAGTCGTATCAGCCTTCGCTACCGTGGGACTTTCTACAGGTATTACAGGAAGTATCACTACAACAGCAAAGCTCATCTTAATTATGACTATGTACATTGGACGAGTAGGTGTTTTACTACTGATGTCCGCAATACTAGGAGATCCACGCCCTACCAGAATTCATTATCCTGAAGAAAATCTCCTAGTGGGATAGTTAGGCAATCAAGAATGGGGGAAGAATAATTCTTGACAACTCACTAATGACTACACTGATAAAATATACATTGGAAGGCAAAAAATAAAATTTTAATTCAAGCGGGATAACCGTTTTTTGCCCTAAATACAGGGAGCAATAATAAGGATAGCAACGGTGAATCTTTCATCATTAAGTTTTTTTCGCAGTTTACGTAAAGATAACCAGCAATTTGCTGTAGTTGGGTTGGGTCGTTTTGGTAGATCGGTCTGTTCTACACTGCATAATTTCGGTTATCAAGTCCTGGCAACAGATATTGATGAAAAACGAGTTTCAGAAGCATTAACTGAGGGAATAGTTGGTCATGCTTTGCAACTAGATTCTACAGAACCAGCCGCACTCAAAGAAGCTGGAATTTTTGAATTTGATACTGTAATTGTAGCGATTGGCAACTACGTTCAGGAAAGTATTATAACCACCCTAAATGTCAAGGAGGCTGGCGTACCCCATGTAGTTGCTAAAGCTTCTAGTGAAGTTCATCGCAAACTGTTGCGGCGAGTAGGAGCAGATCATGTTGTTTTTCCTGAGTATGAAGCGGGTTGCGCCCTAGCACGTACACTTACCAAACCAGCAATCTTAGATCGGTTTGACTTAGATCCAGATAACAGTATTGTAGAGTTAATTGTGCCTGATGAATTTCACGGCAAAACAATCACTGAACTTCAACTTCGTAACCGCTATGGTTTAAATTTGCTAGCAGTGAGCCAGGATGGTAAATTTCAAATTAATCCTGACCCTACCAAGCGTTTAGAGCGTGGTTCAGCAATGGTAGTTATTGGCTGCAATAAAGATATCAATCGTTTGCCGATTTAAAAAAGTAGAATAGCACAGCTGTTTGCCCCTACGGAAAATCTATACATATTAAGATTTTCGTGAAATTGTATTAGCAATTGAAAGTTAGGAGTTAGCAGTAATTAACTATCAAGGAAAATAAAAGCACCAGTCTTCAGAATTTATGCTGAATTCTGAAGACTGGCGGATGACTTCTTCTTTTATTCCTAACTCTGAGTTTTTTATTGTCCGGGACTTGTTGAAGTAGGCTGTGCTTCAACTGAGACAGGGACATTGCTAGGGTTAGCTGGAGTTTCTGGTTGATTTGGCGTTTGTGGCTCAGGTGTTTGTACTACATTACTTGTTTGATCTGGAGTCGGAGAGGGAGTAGCTGTTTGACTGGCTTGAGGTTGCTGTTGCCCACTTTTCTGAGCAATTTGCTGCATTAGTTGTTCTATTTTCTCAGCTTGCTCAATATTCCCTTGCTCGCGATACTCGTTATGGGCGCGTTTCAATACTCCATTAGCTTTCTTGATGTCACCTTGATTATATAAAGTAACCCCCAAATTATAGTAAGCTGAGGCGTTTTTAGGATTTAGGCGAATAGCTTGCCGATAAACAGAAATAGCCTCAGAAGCTTGACCTTGAATTGCTAGCAAATTTGCCATATTGTTATAGGCTGTGGCATTTTGAGGATCTAGCTGCAAGGCTTGGCGATAAGTGGCGATCGCAAGCTCTGTTTGACCTTGTTGTTGTAAAGCGATCGCTAAGTTAAAATAGGCGTTGGCATTGCTGCTATCTAAATTAATTGCTTGCTGGTATGCTGCGATCGCTTCTGGTAGCTGTCCTTGTTCATACAGCACCAAACCCAGATTATACAGCGCTGCTACTCTTGTAGGATCTATCACAAGACTCTGCCGATAAGCCATAATCGCTGCTTCTTTTTGTCCTTGTCGGTGCAAAACTAACCCTAAGTTGTAATAAGCTTCGCTCGAATTTGGGTTAACTTTAATCGCTTCTGTATATTCTTGTAAAGCCACATCCAGGCGATTTTGCTCCATGAATATATTACCCAGATAATTCCGCGCTGCCCCAATGCTAGGATCTCGCAGCAACGCTTGACGAAAAGCATATTCCGCACCCTGTAAATCTTTGCGGTTATAGCGCGTGACTCCCTGCTGGAAAAAGCTAGCTGCTTCAAGATCTTGAGAAATTGCGGTTTCTGCGAGCAGTTTACTTCCTGGAAAATTAGTAATTATCGGTGCAGCTAAAACCAAAAACGCAGATAAAGCAAACAGAAGTGTGAACAACGGCTTTTTCTGAACGGAGTTTTGGTGAAATAACCAGTGTAACCATTGATGAGTTTGACTTTCTTTAGACAGGAATGACATGGATGTACTTATGCTCATATCTTTATAAGTCAGAATACCCACCACAGCATGAAAAATTACAAATCAAAAAATTAATAATTCCTCATTCCGGGAGCTTCAGACTTTTGTAAAAGTGCCCCTGTCCTTGTTAAGTTGCTCTGTATACCTTTAATTATTGCAATATTCTACAAGTTTTATAATCTGCTAATAAACAAGTTTAAATCAACTGCTCTTTTACTTTCACGCCATCTTTCCTGATTATATAAGCTGGAATACCGACAACAACACAATTATTAGGAACACTTTTGACTACGACTGCATTCGCTCCTACTGTGACGTTATCATTGAGAGTTACCTTACCAATGACCTTGGCTCCTGCATTTATCGTTACATTGTTGCCTATTGTAGGACGTTCCATTTTACTGCTATATCCTATTGTAACCTGTTGATTAATCCAGCAATTTTCACCAATGCTTTCTGCTGAAACTATAGTACTAAACCCATGTTGAATAAATAGCCCAGAACCAATATTATCGCAATATAAAAATAGGCTGGGACTTTCTTTGTAAAAAATTTTTATAATATGCATTGGTATTAATGCAATAAAGTTACCTTTTTTAATCCTGTAATAGTAAAGAGTTCTAAATTCTGGATATTTATCAAGGAAATAGAGCATGTTAACCCAGTCAGGACTATCAATTAGCCCAAAATTTTTTGCCCATCGTCTTACATCTGCAAGAATCACTTCTTTCTTTGTACTAACGATAAACAATATGAGCATTGGAGCATTGATTACCTGTCTCAGAGTTTTAACAAATTTAATTGTGAAATCACGCATAAAATCACTCGTTTTGAATATTACAATTCTCTAAAAGAGGTAAAAGTTGCTAAACATCAGCAACTCTAAAATAATATGAAATAGAATATACCGATTTCGGTAATTTCATTTTTCTCGTTTACCAAAGTTTATTGCTTTTCATGGCACTTTAAACCACAGAAGCATTTTTAGCAAAAGCATAAATTATGGCATTAAAGGGATTAAAACTTCAGCGAACCTTATTGCCCTCACGCCTGACTTAAGACTGTAATGGCTTCCGGCAAAATTAGCATAGCATCACCAAAGGAATAGAAACGATACCCTGAAGCGATCGCTTCGTTGTATATATTCAATAACCGTTGTCTGCCAATTAGCGCACTTACCAACATCAGCAAACTGGAACGCGGTAGGTGAAAATTGGTAATTAAACCATCCACCGCCCGCCATTGGTAGCCTGGATAAATAAACAAGTCTGTTTTACCGCAAAATGGTTGTAAATTCCCAGATTGAGCCGCCCCTTCCAAAGCTCGTACTGCTGTTGTTCCCACAGCAATAATCCGACCGCCATCTGCTTTAGTCGCTCGGATTTGCTCTACTGTGGTTGCAGGGACTTCAATCCATTCTTCATGCATCTGGTGGGTAGTTACGTCTTCCACCTCCACAGGGCGAAAAGTGCCGACACCAACGTGTAGCGTTACAAAAGCTTGATTGATTTTGCGATCGCGCAACTTTTGTAATAATTCTGGGGTAAAGTGTAATCCTGCCGTTGGAGCGGCGATCGCTCCTGGCTGTTTGGCATAAACTGTCTGATACTGCTCATCAGCAGCCGACGAGGTAGTGATGTATGGTGGTAGCGGTACTTCACCAAATACGTCTAACAGTTGCACTAAAGGCTTTCCCTCTGGCACATCAAATTGCAATAAACGTCCGCCAGTTGCTGCGTCTGTTTCTAAAACCGTAGCGGTAAGTTGGGGACTGGGGACTGGGG
>NZ_NOLI01000215.1:0-9100 GCF_002245975.1 Nostoc sp. 'Peltigera membranacea cyanobiont' 213
GGGCATGGGGCATTGGGCGTTGGGCATTAATTATTCTCGCCGCTCCCCTGCTCCCTCATATTCGACTAATAAAAAAGCCCGAAACCTTTGAAGAGTTCCGGGCGCGTTCTGATTCATTGGCATGACGCTATTTACCCGGAATTTAGTCTGGGCCAAAAGTAAAAGCCATAAAACCAGCTACTCAAATAAGCCAGATGAAATTTTCAGATTAGTTGCTAAATTATTATTTTTCTCAAAAAGATTCGTAAAAACTGCCGTAAAAATAGAATGAAATAGCCCTGGGTTTATTCTGGTATGCAAGATGGCAGTAGAACTATTTCCATCATCCTTTTGTTGCGACTGTAGACATGAATTGGATTTCTCTGAGAATACCATCTCTGAGATGAAAAAGATGAGCATCCTTAAACGAGTTACTTTAGGAGACGGAGGAGATAACAAACACACAATTGTTTTTTTCAATGGCTTGGCAATAAGAGATTATTTGCTTCCGCATAGGAAACTGCACAATAACCGACTCACATTTTCGGTTTTGATGGAACAATGAACTACTTTGACCTACACAGCTTCTAGCCAATCGCACACCACAGACCTACACTCGCTCCCAAAGTTAACCCAAACCTGCCACTGTCCCAAATACCCATTCCAGTAAGGTTCACCATCAGCAACGCCAATAGCTTCACCAAGCTGGGAAACCATCTGTTGGTAGAACCGACCAGCGCTGTCGAGTCCAAGGTGCATTTTCAGGTTCAGCCCCTTCCATCCTTGGGTAACAGGACTTTCCACGGGCGTGAGTGTTTGAGGAATATCCTGGGGAGTGGTGTCAATGACTGGTGTAGTTGTACTTATATTATTAGTGACTGACACCGATTCCCTTGAAAACGCTTCATCTCGATTTAACCACTGTCCAAAAATCGAATCACGTTGGTCATCAGGTGCAACAAACTGGTAAACGCACTCCCGATTTTCACGCTTACCCAACCGACCGACGTAATCCAATTTCAAATCAATCTTGGCAAGTAGTTTCTGTGCGATCGCTATGGAAGTAAGTTTTTCTGAGATACTGACATGAAGGTAATTTTTGATAACGTGCCGATGCTTTACAGCTAGCGCTTTAAACTCCAGCATCTTTTCATCAGACCCCCGCAACTGAACGTCTGGTGTAAGAAACTGCAACAGATTGAGGCTTTCGAGTAACAAAACAGCAGGCAATAGCTGCCCCTTGTTAAAATCTGGTTTCCAAATCGAATTCTCCCCAGCTTCCAATTGCGCTGCTGCCCGTTTAACATCACATTTTGTCAAAAACTCCCGCCCCAGTGTCAAATAGTAGTGCATCCGCAGTTGAGGATACCACCCGTCGTCATCCTTCTCAACCAAATCAGGGGTTACGTCAATTTCGTAGCGGCGGGATAATTCCGCCTTGCGCTGCTGGTGTCGTTCAGTTTTGGTTTTCGCCCGTTTGTCTTGCAGCTTTTTGAGTTCAGCCCCAGAGAGTTCATCAGAATTAGCGATCGCTTTACACTCAGCAGCATACAATTCAACAGATGCCGCCTTAACCGACTCAATTACTGCCCCACTCTCATCATCATCAGCATCGTCAGCATCGATAACGGTGTACCCATCTTCGACCAAACCCGCAAGCACAGACTCTCGATAACGCCTCATCTCAACGTTGATTACAGAACCACGCTTGCCCCAAGTCTGCAATGACTCTGGCTGAAAATTCTGGTCAACATAGCTGTAATCGTCATTGTCCGCCGCCGACAACAGCGCAATGTTCGCTTGTGTCGCAACGTGTTGACTTCTGAGCAATCCTCCAATGGATGTAGAGCCATTCCCGACAACCGACATCCCCCACTCTCTAACCCAGATATGACGGTCAACTGTTTCCCTAACCCTTGCCAACATCTGCCGCACAGAATTAACCGGCTGTACACCCTGAAAAATCCCCCAAACACCATCAAAATGTCCTCGAATGTCGATGCTGACCCCAGTTTCTAAACTTGGAGAAGCGATAACTAAATCATACTGGGTAAGAATTTCGTTCAGGTGAGCAATACAACCGAAAGCCGCATGAGATGGATCAGCAACAGATTCACTGTCAATTCGCAGTATCCGCAGGTGTGGGAATTTACGGCGAAACCGTTCCTCCAATGCTTGGGTTCCCCATTTAGACTTGGCTTTCTGAGCAGAGCAGCAGAGTAAATGATGCCCCCCAATAGATATCGCTTTGTCGAGTGCAGCGATAAGATTCTTCGGGTTACTGCCAGAATAGTTGTAACAGTTACCAGCTACGTGGCGATAGTTGTTGACGATGACAAACGGATTAACTCGATATTCCCCAGCGAGTGATAAAACATACTTTACATCGGTGTCAGAAACATCGGCGCTTGATAGATAAATCTTTCCCTGACTGCTGCCTAAAACATTCTGTACCAGTTGTTTAAGATTTTTGAGAACGGACACTCGACGTTTTTGCACTTCAGTACCAGAGTTAAGTAAATGCCAGAATACTTGGTCGCACTCGTCAATAATAATGACATCATTTGACCAGTCGTTAGGGTTGAATCGTGCTTGGCTCTCTTGATGCAGCGAATCAACACACACCCCGTAACCTAACAATGTGCCTGTCTCATTCGTGCGGACTTCGGTAACATAGTTAACACCAAACCGATTACACAACGCCTCACCTAGCTGGATGCGATGGGTGATTATTAATACCCGTCTCTCTTGGTCGTGTGCTTTCGCCACCTCAGTTGCCAGCCATTCGGTTTTACCTGTTCCTTTGGGAGCTTTGAGGATAATCAGCTTTTCACCTTCCGGGACGAGAAGTTGGCCGAGGAATCTTTGGTTGAGAGCGATCGCTGGCGGATAAGTTAACAGAGTAAACAGCTTAATCTCCCACAACTCCAGTGCAACGGCTGTGTTGTAGAGTGCGTCAAATGCTGGCTGACCTTTGGCAACGATAAAATCATCAACACCTTTCTCTTGCCCAAAAGGTAAATCAATCACCCGCAGCGAACAACCCTCATTTACCAACAGCCGTCCCATGCGACTGATAGCGGTTCTGACTCGCTGGACTGTCTCTGGCTTGTTATCCTGGTCAAAGCAAATATTAATCTGTCTCCCATGTGTTGCAAAATATTTCAAGTCTGGAATCAGGGATGGTTTACCGATGGCAGTACCGTACTCATCCTGGGGGGTGCGGTATCCAGCATTGACACCAGGAATAGCGATCGCTGCATAACCAGCAGTTAGTAATGCCCCCGCTTTCTTGACACCTTCGACAATTGTAACTGGGACGTTGTGCCGCCAAACCCAGTGCCAGAAACCGCCGGGATGCTGCAAGTCTTCTTCAGTAATGGGGATGCCGCTACGATTGGAAACTTTCACCCAAATGCGATTCGGTATTAAAAGGAAGAAAGCGCGTGTCTCTTCTCTGAATGGATGCTCGTACTTGATAAACTTGTGGATCTTCTGGCGGTCGCGTCGGGGATGGTCAGGTTTGAAACAGCCCCACATCATACTGACGTAGTTGTTGAGGGGGTCAATTCCACTGCACCACCAGCCGCCTAATTCAATCTGCTGGTACTTCTTTAAATCGCGATCGCGTAATCGCCCATCATTGCGACGGGAGATTTTGGGACTGTAGAGGAGATATTCGTAAGGTAAAGTCCCAGACAGCGATCGCACATTCAGAGCAATGATTTCTTCGTCAACGCCACTATTTAACCATTCTTGTAAGTGTAGAGCTTGAGAATCGGTTTCGATTATATTCATATCCCCTCCAGTATTTTGAAGCAATGCAAAGCTTGGGGTATTGAGTCATACCGCCTTTTAGGTGAGTTACGTAGACACGGGTTAAAGAAGCGTGGTTTTAAGGGAAGCAATCAACAGGACTTGTATTGGTAGTTGTTTTTTTCGTCCTATTGACTGCTTTTTAACCAGACTAACTAGTACACATGAACTAAGAAACTGTCACTTTACATGATCTGAGTCAAGTCAGAATCATCTCCCACCTCCGGTATGTGGTCGGAAAGTCAGATTAATTCGGGTGCTAACGACTTTGTTGGTCTTAGGAACTTGGTGAAGGTGGGTTGATTGACAACCGGGGTGCATCACAAGTAAGCTGCCGTGTTCCAGCCAGAAGTCGGTTGGTTTGCCATATCTCGGTTTGATTTGGAATTTGCGACATGACCCCAGGCTGACTGATGCGATCGCAGGGTTGAATCCCATCGATGGTTCATTGTCGGAATGCCACCCGATTGAATCCATACCTGTCCGGTACTGATTACCAATGACGATACGGAATTTGTAACTAGTTAACGCAGTGATTTTGTCCCGCAAGTAAGCGAGTTTTTCTGTCCAAGTCAGGGGTTTCAAAAACACGCTGTTCGAGTAAAGGTAATCACATCCGGCATCACCATAAATACACTCCAGGCGGGGGACAGGCATTGTTTTACCCGCGATCCTGATTTGGTTCTGCTGCCACTCCAGTTTCAAACAGTGTTGGTAAAGTTCATTGGCAAGTTCCTGACTTAAGAAATCGGGGTAGTAGGTGACTGGTAAAACTGGGGTTGATTCAGCAAATAAATTGAGTTGTTGCATGGTACTTTTCTCCAATTAAAGAAAGTATTCTGAAGACAATTGCTGTTAGTTTTGACCAGTAGAGAAAACCTCAATCAACACACTTTCTGGATACAAACCGACTTTTCCAAAACGTGGGTCATGAATGCGTTCTATTTCTATTCCTTGTTTGCGACACAATGCGCTTGCCTTTCGACCTTTAGTACCGGCTTCCTTTACAGATATTTCTAAACCTTGAAGATTGGCGAAACCGACAACACTGTATTTATGTCCGCAGGGTGTATTTACTCTGTCTTGTTCAACTTCAACAGCTTTGAGTCTCGCCAAGATTTGAGTTTGTTGCTGTTGTTGCTCCAATAAATATTGTTCTTGCTGTGCCATCTGTTGAGCGATTGCTGCGAGTAACTGTATTTGTGTCATCGCAGTTTCGCTATTAGAGGCGGGTTTAGTCCAGCCCAATTTGTCTTGAATCCATGCCCGAATGCCGATGGTGTTGAATGAACGGCATACCAATCTGGCTTGCTTAGTACAGTATCGCCCAGCTTCGTAAGCGTAGTACTCTAGGATAATTGCGATCGCCATATCAGGGATACCGATGGTTCTCCACTCTCGAAGTTCACCAGTCTCAAATCCTTGTATGATAATGCTTTGAGCTAATTTAGTCGGTTTTAGTTCACCACTTTGAAGATGATTAATGATTGCAGCGTGGTCTACTCCAGCTAGCCTTGCAGTTGCTCGAATACTCGCTTTAGCCTGACCATTAGCGTCAACTTCAATCTCTTCTTTAATCTGTTCGATGATTTCGGCAATTTCAATTTGCGACATAATTTTTCGTTGTGTAATTAGAAAGAATTAAACATTTACCCGCACCAAACTTTTTTCACCAACCAGTGAGAAACGATTCGATATAGTCGGTGTCTTAATTAACGTTGGCGACATCAATTCAACGATGTAAAACCAAGAATTATGCACCAGCGCAATCCCCAGAATCAGCCGTTGTTTTGTTCCTTTATCGTGAGAGCAAAGGATCACTCTTTCGCCCAAAACAAAAGCAGGTTTTTGCACAGTGATACTTTCTAGCTCTCCAGTCCCGATGATTTGGTTCTGTGTGGCGTGGAGGATTTCTTTACCGCAATCAATTGAATAAATCCAACATTCGTGCTTCCATTGCATACCGCAGCAGTAACCGAATGTTCTTGTGGTTCGCAGGAAAACTCTCTCCAGTAAATTCACCTCAAGGGGTGGAATTGTTCCACGCCAAGGTGGGGAGAGATACCAACTTGTTTGAAGTGCATTAACGTGGTCAATCATGCTTTTCTTCCTAATAGGTAATTAATCGCTTCAACATCAAGAGCAGCAATACGTTTTTTAATGGATTGTGGGGGATTGTCAAAAAACTGTTTTAAATCCCATTTCCGAATTTGGTAATGTCTAGCAGAGCGTCTTGTGGCTTTGAGCCATCCTCTTTTTACCCACCTTGTGACAGTTGAGAAATTCAATTGAAGAACTTGAGCAATTTCTTTACAAGAATAGTTATCAAGAGTGGGACGGGCTGAATAACCTAAGCTATTTAACTTCAGATAAATTGCAATTGGTGTGCGTTGATATCCTCGCCTTTTTAGGATTGAAGCTATTTGTTTAACTGTATAGACTTCAGCTTTCGCCTCAATAATTGCGAGTTCCTCATCAGTCCATTTGATACTCATCTGATTACCTCCCATATTTATGCAGATTTAGCATCAGATTGTCCTTGTACAATTCGAGCGCTGATTGATTCAAAGTCAACTTGAAAGATGTTCATATCTGTGGACATTTCCCCAGTGTTGTAGCGGTCTACGATGTGTTGTCTGATTGCGGATTGATTTAGCCCATCAGGGATATCGATGTGCGCTTCACTGATGATTTTTTCGACTACTGTGACATAGAGATAAATCGGTTCGGGAGGGTTGCATAAACCTAGTTTTATTTCAGTAACCATGTTCACCTCGGTTAAAGTTTCATTGATTAGTGTTCTGTGTGCAATAATGGGAATTCTGTAGCGGGAGAAAAACTTCCGTGCGTTCACCTAAAGTAATGGCATTCCTTTAGGTGAACGCTTTTTTACTAATTAGAAGGTTCAGGGTTACGCTCTAACTCCCATTGCAAATAAGCCAGTGCAGTTTGAGCATCGGCAATGTTTAAATCAGGGGTATATCCCAAGTCCAACAGTTGTCTGTAGTCTGGGTGTGTAGCAATAAGGGATATTAGAGTTTGAGCTTGTTCAACTAATTGGTGGAGGCTGGGGCTAGACATTTCAATACCCAGCCGTGAGCATAAATCCTGCCTTCGGCACGCTCCGCGAACAGCTTTAACACCTATTGTTCCTGGTTCAATTTCGGTTTCTAACTCTTCAAGCAGAGATTGAAAATTCGGGTGTTCATCGTTGATTTCAATCTCAAATAAATCTGCACTCTTTGTAACGACGGTTGCCCAATCTGGCAGAGTAGCTGAAATGGTCTTCGCGTAAAGTTTCATGATTTTTCCTGATTTTTTCAGATTGGAAGTGATGCTTAAATCTTCATTTATTTCCTGTTATTGACAAGTTAAAAAGGCTCTAGCACTAACAACAAAAATCCCTAGACAGTGTTCTATTTATAGAAAAATAAAACTGTCTGTATAGCTTTCACTTTTCTGTCCACAATTGCCTTCCCATACAACCATTACAGCCCAAATGCCACTAGGAAATTTGTAAATTAACTCTACTAACTCTCCTTGGATTTCAGGACAATTTCTTAACTGAATTCTAAAACAGTACATTTTGCTATTCATTGATTTAAACCTCAAATAAATCCGCGTTATTTGTAACGACAGTTGCCCAAGTAGGTAAAGTCTGTGCAATGGTTTTAGCGTAAAGTTTCATGATTTTCTCCTCTGGGATTAATAACCTAAAAATCCTCGGCAATCTCCAACAAAAAACCGCGCCCCGTGTTCTGTACTTGCACCAGTTCTTTATCTAGTAGTGTTTGAATTACTGAATCGGAGAATTGAAATTGCAAACGGTGCAGAGGTACACAACCCCCGCAAAGCCGAATCGAACGCAGCAAATGATTGGCTCTACGGTCAAAACTGGGGTCAACCGTCTTAGGCATTTGTGGAACCTCCGGTTAATACGGCTAACTGTTGTTGCAGAATAGAGATTTGCTGTTGGTAAAACTTAATCTCTGCGGTAATTTCTGAGAATAATTCTTCTGGTGTGAGCGGTTTAATTTGATCCTCTTTCAAGTACGATATTTCATCAGAATTCTTGTTAGGCATCAGCACATAACGCCAACCATCATCAAATTGTTCAGCTAATTCTGTACCGGAGGGGTAGTAGTAAAGCCCTAGAATCGTGCCTTGTTCTGTACGCTGCTCCAAATCAAAGCGAGGGTAGCCCCAGTGTTGGGGGATTGAGATCGTAGGTTTCATAGATTTAATTGGGGATTGGTGAATAAATAATTAGGGAAAGGGCAAAGGGGAAGGGAATGAAGAAATTTACCTTTCCCCCTTACCCTTTAACCTTTTCCCAGGCGAAGCCCAAGACTTACGCCGTGACTAACTCCGTTCTCTCCAGCAGCCGTTGCAATTTATCGCCAGTTAGCTGTTCTAAGGGCTGATCTAAAAAATATTCCTCAAAAATGGATTTACCATCAGTAGACACATCCACCATCGACAATGAGCGCACGGCATCAAGCACCGAGTTAGAATACTGCTGCTGACGTGAATAACGCCTCTTCACCCACCAGTTACCCTCAGTGCATCCGACTTGCCCCAGTTTCACGCCGTTGTTGTTGTAAATGCCATCATCGAGAATTTCAAACCCATAATTCTGGCACTCGTTGAAGATATGCGCCATGATGTGGTTTTCGGTCGTAGAAGAGGATAAGGAGCAGGGTGCGGGGTGCAGGGGGGAAATTTCTTCTCCCTTGCTCCCTGCTCCCTGCCCCCCTGCTTCTTCCTGCACAGATAATGAGCCATCTTTATAGTGAGTGCAGATGAAGCGATCGCAACGCATTAGAGTGTTGGCACGGAATACTTCTTTATCATTGACCATTACTACCCAGCGTTGGGTTAAGTGGTTGTCGTCATGGCTGATGCTGGCTACCAGTTGATTACCAGCGTAATATTCGTGATGGTCAAACGAGATTTCGACTATTCTGAGGGGTTCGGGAGCGATCGCTTGGGCTTGGGTTGCGATGTAGTTGTCGAGTTCGGCTTGGGCGAGGGCTTGGTTGTCGGGGGCAGCAGGGGTGAGTTTCTGAACTTTGCTTGCTTGGTAATTAGCGATCGCAGTAATCCATGCGTCCTTGCAGCGTTTGTCGCTTACTTCGACTGTGCAGGCGATTTCGCTGTAGATTTGCTTCAGACGGGCAATAGATTTCAGTTGCAGCTGTTGTTGGCTGTAGATTTGGTATGTCATGATTGATAAAGTCTTAATGGACATAGAGAAGCGCTTCAGATTTCCGGTCGGGGGCGCTTTCTCTATATAAATATTGTA
>NZ_NOLI01000216.1:0-9047 GCF_002245975.1 Nostoc sp. 'Peltigera membranacea cyanobiont' 213
GTCCCCAGTCCCCAATCCCACCTAATACGGCGGATAAGCAAAATCATCTTCATCGGCATAAACATAAGAATTAGAAACTCCTGCCATTGCCAATTTAGGCGTTTCTGATTTTACAGGTTCCTTCCCAAAATCTTTGTATTCTTCAAAAGTCTTACAAATCATTGCAGACTCAAGAGAATCCGAAGCAATTAAATATTGGGTTAAAGTCCCTACCGTGGGATGTTTGTAGTCTACAGTTGAAGCGACTAGAACAGTATTTGGTTCAATACCTCTTTCTTCACAGTCAATTATCGGGCAAAAAATACCGTGAGCATGGAATAAAGGCCCTTTTGGTGTTAAAGGTTGCTTCCGGTAAATAGCATAAGCTTTTTCTAGTTCAGCAACGAATCCACTAACTACTTTACCTTGTTGATATTCGCAGTAGGTTTTGCTGAAACTTGCTCCAGCAGCACCATTAAGAGTTAGTTGTAATGGTGATTCATGTAAAAACTTTTTATTTTCACCCACTATAAAAATTAGATAGCGAGTAAAGGTTTTAAATTTAAGTTTATCTGCTAAAAAAGCATCATAATTTTCTTTGAGCGTACCCAGTTTTAGACCACTTTCCCGGTCTTTGACAGACAATGGCCCCCGACGCACTAAAACCAAGTTTGGAGTGTTGCTAATAAAGACTGTTTCGACTCCAGAGCTAAATTCATGCTCTACCTGCTGCCAATTATCATCTGGCACAAAGCCAACAGCATTAGCATTATCTAGTTTTATCGCCAAACCGTGGGATTGCATACCATCTGTGCCATACCGAGGATTAATCATCTGACACCAAGGGATGACTTGAGAAGGCGGTGCATTAAATTTCTCGTCTTCAAAGTCGAAATTAGCAGATGCTTTCATCGTTTTAGGCTATCAAAGTGTTTTATTGAACAAGTTTATCGGCAGAACGCTGAATCCTGAAGACCCAGAAGAAAAGCGTTGGTACGAGCATCACCCGTCCCTTACCTGTTGCCCTCAAAATAAGGGCGAACGTGCTGTCAAACTGGCATGGTAGTTTTTCCAGAGTAAGGCAGAATCAATCTATGTTGCAATCCCTGTTTCGTTTTGTAACAACAGATCCTTATCGACGCAGCCCGCCGCAGGTATCGCTACATCCAGATATTATTGAGGTCTTTAGAGATTTCTGATATCAAAGTTTCAACAGCTAAAAGATTGGCAAGGCAAAGTGCAAGGGTCGTTTGAACGTTACTCCCTGGTTTCGTAAAGCAGTACTAAAAAAATTTCTATGGTACTTATCTAAAAAAAGTAATATTGCTGAGTTTAGCGTGTGGGATAATGCTAGTTCGCAGGGGAAATTATTCCTAACAAGTATAGTTTGTATGCATCTTAAATTTCAGGACACACAAGCGACTACCACTGAACAATTAAACTCTACTGAACAGGAATCTCATAGCCAGCCATCTAGACCTTCTTCGGTAGCAGAGGCAGTGGTTAAAATGCTAAAAGAGATGGGAGTAGAGTATGCCTTTGGGGTTTCGGGAGGTGCGATCGCACCAATATGGGCTGCGTTACACCAAAGTTCCATGCAGGTGCTGCACTTTCGCCACGAAGCTGGAGCCGCTTTTGCAGCAATTGAGGCTTACTTTGCTAGCGATCGCCCGGTTGTGGTATTCACTACTACAGGGCCGGGAATCACCAATGCTTTGACAGGATTGTTGGCTGCCCGTTGGGAGGGAGCTAAGGTAATTTTCGTGTCAGCTTCGACCTCTGCACCACAGCGCGGACGGTGGGCTTGTCAAGAAACTAGCAACTACACCATGCCTAGTGCAGGTATTTTTACTTCGGGAACAATATTCCATTATGCGACAACCCTAGAATCCAGCAATGAACTTCCAGAGGTTGCTCGCAGGATTGCTCTTGGTATAGGACAACCTGGAGGATTTGTAGCTCATATCAGCATTCCGGCAAACATCCAGACAAGTTGTGTAAATACATCCTTGCCACGAGTAACTTTCTCTCAGGCTGCGGCAACAGCAAGTGAGGAGACGATAGCCGAATGTGTTCGCTTACTTTCTGAGGAGCCGTTTGCAATTTGGGTGGGCTTTGGGGCACGGGGTGCAGGAGAAGAGATTCGCCAGCTTGCTGAAAGAACAGGGGCTGCCGTAATGTGTTCGCCACGAGCTAAGGGTATTTTTCCTGAAGATCATCCTCAGTTTGTAGGTGTTACCGGCTTTGGTGGGCATGAGTCTGTTTTCAGATACATGAGAGAGCAACATCCAAGGCAAATCCTGGTATTAGGAACACGTCTTGGCGAATTTACCTCCTTTTGGAACCCTGTGATGATTCCCAGGCAAGGCTTTTTGCATGTTGACATCGACCCGGAAATACCGGGAACTGCATATCCATCGACTGAAACTTTCGCCATCCAGTCGGACGTAAGAATCTTCCTGAAGAGTCTGCTGAAGAACTTAAGAGAAAATACTGGCCGCTCACAAACAATAGTGCTGCCTCAATTCAAACGCGATGTCATCAAGCCACGTGCGGTTGGTCTAGTGCGACCAGAACTGCTCATGGATGTGATTCAACAAGTGATTGTTGATAGAAGCGATGCAGTGGTAATGGCAGAGTCAGGTAACTCTTTTGCTTGGGTAATTCATCTGCTACGATTTACCACACCAAATCGTTACCGGATCGGCAACGGATTTGGTTCTATGGGGCATTTTGTCACAGGTGTAGTAGGTGCTGCTTTGGCACGGAATGGCAAGGCTGTTGCCATTGTCGGAGATGGTGCCATGCTGATGAACAGCGAGGTAAACACGGCTGTAAAATATCAAATTCCTGCCGTCTGGATTGTACTCAACGATGGGCGTTATAACATCTGCGAACAGGGGATAGCATATCTAGGATTCAATAATGTAGATGCAACGATTCCACAGGCAGATTTCGTCAAGATTGCTCAGGGAATGGGAGCAGAAGGTATTCGGGTTGAAAAAGAAACTGACGTTCAAGTAGCACTAGAAAAAGCGATCGCGGCGAACGGCCCATTTGTGATTGATGTAATCATAGATCCCACCCAAATAGCACCCACTCAAAGTCGTAATCTAAGCCTGATTTTACAGGGCGCTACCAACTATTAAGATAAGATAACAGAGAATTTTTTATATGGTGCATTTCCCAGTAGGTATTCGCTCAGTTGCACTAAGTTTTCCAACTATTAGACGTACCAATAACTATTACGTAGAAAAGTACCCTGAGCTAATAGCTCAGACTGAACAAAAAGGACTAGCAAGGCTCTTTTCGCTGACTGGAAGCACTCCAAATAACGAGTTTGATCTGGAGATGCTGCCTTATCTTTCAGATCCATTTCGTGGTACTGTTGAGCGCTGGCTGCTTGGTCATGACGAGTCTTCGTTAACCTTGGAGTATCGCGCGGCAACAGATGCCTTGAATGCAGCTAAACTTTCAGTTAATGATATTGATTTGATGATTGTGGCCTCAGTTTGGCCTGAACAAATTGGATTTGGCAATGCCGCCTTTCTTGCCCGTAAACTCGGTCTTGTGGGTGCTGCATGGAATCTTGATGCAACCTGTGGGAGTACACCAGTTGTACTTCAAACTGCCTCTGCTTTGGTACGAGCGGGAGAGTATCGCAATGTACTCGTAGTTATTTCGTGTTCTTACTCTCGCGTTTGTGACGAGCAAGATACTGTGTCTTGGTTTCTTGGTGATGGTGCTGGAGCCTTTGTAGTCAGTTCACTCGAAGGAAATCAGGGTATCCTGGGCACTAAGACAGTTCATACAGGGGCGCTGTGTGAAGTAGTATCTACTGAACTGACAAAGGATGAACAAGGAAATTCACGACTTCGCATACAGACTGGTAAGGATGCAAAGGCTCTACGCGAAACTGCTGCGGAGTTTCTTTCTATATGTTGTGAGGGTGCGATCGCATCTGCTGGTGTAACGTTAGAGCAAATCGACTTTTTTCTTTTCAATACCCCTACTGCTTGGATGACACGCTTCTGCACGCGGCTACTAGGTATTAACCCAGAGCGCACGATCGATCTCTACCCTCTATATGCAAATATAGGGCCAGTACTGACTGTGGCAAATCTCTACCATGCGGCACATTTGGGTAAGATTCACGAAAATGACTTAGTTCTCATTTATGGTTCTGGTGCAGCAGGTGTTGCTTCTGCAAGTGTAATGCGCTGGGGTAATGTGGCGTTAGCCCCTCACCCTCTTGAAAGTTCTAAATTAGCAAAAAAATCTCTCTAAAAAGGAGCGGAATTTCTTACTGGCATCTTTATAAATAAAGGAGTTAAGCGTGCAAAGACGAATTATAACAACAGGATTTTTGCTGTTATCTTTGATATTTCCACTCAAAGTATTAGCAAAAGATTATGATAATATTTATGTTTTTGGAGACAGTTTGTCTGATATTGGTAATGTATTTAATGCCACTAATGGAATTATTCCTCCAAATCCAACATACTATAATGGGCATTTTTCTAATGGCCCAATTTGGGTTGATTATCTTGCCTCCGATCTAGGATTAACATTAAACCTGAAAAATAACTTTGCTTTTGGTGGTGCGACTACAGGAACTGAGAATATTGGTTTGGCTACTTTACCAGGATTGCAGCAACAGATAAATAACTTTGTAGCAGGAAATGAAACTGCCGATCCAAATGCTCTATATATTATTTGGGCTGGTACTAATGACTACTTAAGTTACTTTTTCGATGGTGAGCCAAATCCTAGCAATACAGTGGCAAATTTATCAACAGCGTTGACATCACTTGTTGCTGATGGTGCTAAAGATATCATGGTCGTCAACTTACCAGATTTGGGAAAATCGCCTTTTGCAAATTTCACCAGTGAACGTTCCAACTTATTCAGCACATTTAGCAGCGAACATAACTCTAGCTTGAATACAGAACTCCAAGTTTTGAGCCAACAATTAAGTCCTGATATTAACATTATAGAACTGAATGTTAATTCCCTATTTGATCGGATCGTTGCCGCTCCAGAGGAATTCGGTTTTACAAACGTTACTAACTCTTGCCTTAGCGAAGACTTATCAGTAGTGCCTATAGATATTCCCACACAACAGGTTTCCTGTAACCCTAAAGAATTTTTGTTTTGGGACGGAGTACATCCTACAACTACTGCTCATAAGCTAATTGGAGAATTAGCATTCTCAGCACTTCAGCCAGTACCAGTACCCGAAGCATCTGCTGGATTAGGAATGCTAACATATACCATTTTAGGTGCAGTTTCGCTATTGAAACGCAAAATAAATAATTGAATTAGTACTTGTTCGCCATCTGGCTTGACTTTGTTTTATAATTTTAATATTAAGTCTCCTTTAATACTCAACTGCTCCTAAAGTTTTTAAAGTATCCTTCTGAGACTCAGTTAACCCGCTTATGCTAGAGATATTCATTCCCTCATAAGGATTTTTACTTTTCAAAGTTTTCAAACATTCACCTGTTTGTACATCCCAAATCTTAATTGTCTCATCTTCACTACAACTGACCACAGTCTGACCATCAGAACTAAAGGTAACTGACCAAACCCATCTAGTATGTTCTAATAGAGTTCTTAAACACCTACCTGTGCTAACATCCCAAAGCTTAACTGTTTGGTCTCCACTGCCACTCGCCAGTATGCGACCATCAGAACTGAAAGCAACTGAATATATAGTATTTGTATGACCTTGCAAAGTTCTAAGACACTGACCAGTAGTGACATCCCAGATTTTAATCGTTTGGTCTCCGCTACCGCTAGCTAGCATACCACCATCTGAACTGAAGCCAACTGCCCAAACCCATTCGGTATGACCTTGTAAAGTATGAAGGCATTTGCTAATGCGAATATCCCAAAGTTTCACTGTTCCGTCATGACTACCACTAGCTAATACATGACTATCAGGACTGAAGGTGACTGACCATGTTCTACCACTATGTTCTCGTAAAATATTGAGGCATTGACCAGTGCTGACATTCCATATTCTTATTGTTTGGTCATCACTACCACTTGCCAAAAAATAGCTGTCGGCACTAAAAGTAACTGATGTAACTCGATTACTATGTCCTTTCAATATTTTAAGACATTTACTATTATTTATATCCCATATTCTTATTGTTTGGTCTTCGCTACCACTAGCAATCAAGTGAGAATCAGGGCTAAAAACAACTGATGTAACTCTCCTATCATGTCCCTGTAAAGTTTTGATACACTTACCAGTCATAGCATTCCACACTGTCACTGTTTGGTCATTACTACCACTGGCAAGGAAATTATCGTTTGGGCTAACAGCAACTGACCATATCCCATTATTGTAACCCTGGAAAGTCTTAATGCATCGACCAGTACTGATATTCCATAACTTTACCGTTTGGTCATCACTGCTACTAGCACAGATATTTTGATTTATACATATTGCTAACGACCATACCCTACTTTTATGTCCTTGTAGAGTTTTAAGACATTGGCCAGTCACGAAATCCCATACCTTAACTGTTTGGTCTTCACCGCAACTAACAAGAGTGCTACCATCGACGCTAAAGGTAACTGAATGTACCAAGTCTGTATGCCCCTGCAAAGTTTTAATACATTTACCAGTATTTGTGTCCCAAAGTTTAACTGTTTGGTCATGGCTAGCGCTAGCTAGTGTATTACCGTCAGGGCTGAAAGTGACTGAGTATACCCACTGAGTATGGCCTTCTAAAGTGTGAATACATGAATTGCTGTTAATATCCCACAGCCTGACTTTATAGTCATCATTTCCACTTGCTAACACATCACCTTTTGGATTAAAGGCAACAGACCATACACTACAACCATTTTCTTGTAATGTTTTGAAACATTTGCCTGTACTGATATTCCACAGCTTCACCGTTTGGTCATCACTGCCACTAGCAAGAACCTGATTGTCAGGACTAAAAGTGACCGAACGAACCCCACCAATATGACCCTCAAAAGTTTTTAAGCACTGACCAGTACTGATATCCCACAGTTTTATTGTTTGGTCATTGCTACCACTGGCAAGAACTTTGCCGTCGGGACTAAAAGTAACTGACCAAACCCAACCAGTATGCCCTTTACAAGCCATAAGTTGCTGACTATTGGCAACTTCGTACAAGCGAATTTCTCCATTGGTATCACCAGTAGCTAAAAGTTTACCATCCGGGCTAAAAGCTACCGAAAAAATACCACCAAAGGTTTCAATAAAAACACACTTAGCTAGATGGGCGCGAGCAAAATTTGCATTATGCAACTTTACATTCTGCAAATCGGCTTGCCAAATAGTTAGATAAGAAAAATCATAATTGCTGAGATCGGTTTCTAAAGAACAAAGGAGGTTAAAGACATTTCCTGCTGTATAACTTTGTTCTAGAGGGGATATCTCTCGTAGCGTTGCTAAAATTTGAGCTAAGTGATTTTCTAAGTTTTTTTTACTTCTAAAAGCAGTAAGCAGCCCATCTATAACTGGTTTAATTATGAGGCTAATTTGAGTATCCCTGACATATTCTTTTGCTGTGGCTTTTGTTAGAGCTTTACTCCTGAATAAATCAATATTCTGGGTGACAATCTCTTCACAGACTTGTTCTATCAAACTATTAGTCACATATTCCATCACCACAGGCTGGAGGGTAAAAAACGATCCAGTTTTATCAATGAGCGTAGGCGTAGCTTTTTCAATTAGCGATCGCCTCCCCAGCGATTCTACAGCCTCTAATAATTTTGATTGTGCAACTGGTGATATAATATCGTCTCGCAATTCTGAGAGTGTAAGCGACTCACGATTAATCGCCAGCCAGTACATAATATCCTTTTCTAAATCTGACAAGCGCTCAAACTGCTGCTCTAAAACATCACGAATGTCGCCAAAAACAGCCGTGTCTTGTTGCAAAAATTCAGTGACATTACCACCAAAAATATCTTGAATGGTTGTAGCAACTATCTTTAAGGCCAGTGGATTGCCTGCGTAGCGCTCAATCATTACTTTCCATTCATCCTCTACCGCAGATAGCCCTTTGAGTTTTAAGATTTCTTGCCCTTCTGCTACCTTCAAACCACTTAATGGTAATGAGCGAACAGGTATTGCTTGTCCTTCAAGTAATGCTACTTCTTTCGGTTTTTCACGACTAGTCAGTATTAAGCAGCTTTGGTGAGTTCCTTCTCCTATCCGTCTTAAAAGCTCACCATATTCCTCATATCCTTCTCGATAAAGTCCGGCGCGGCTACCACTGCGGAGAATTGACTCTGCGTTATCAAGAATCACCAAACAGCGATGATTTTGCAAATAATAGAGGAGTCTCGATACCCGATCGCTAAAGCTTTCTGGTAAATTGCTTTCTGTTTCCTGCTCATCAGATAAGAATTGGATCAGGTTACTTAGAATAATTTTAACAGGTGGGGCTTCTCGTAGCGATCGCCAGATCACATACTCAAAGTTATCCTGAATCTGTTGAGCAAGCTTTACAGACAGCGCTGTTTTCCCAATCCCTCCTATTCCTAATAGGGCAACCAATCGGCAGTGTTCGTTAAGAATCCATTGCTCTAACGTAGTAAGTTCTTTAATCCGTCCATAAAAAACTGAGTTAAAGATAGCTTCTCCCCAATCTAGACGATTATTTGAGCTTGAATAGTCACTTTTATCTATTTTTAATTGAAAAACTGAAAAAAGCTTTTCAATAGTCTGTTTATCAACGCCTCCTTCCCGATTCAATACTTTCGATATGGTAGCGGAATATAACCCAGAGAGGGCGCTCATTTCTTCAAGAGTATACCTGTTTCCAAAATTTTCTTTTGCCTCTGACTGATGCTTTGCTTGCTTAATTTTCTGCAACCCTTTGCTAGTAAGTGCAACGCCACGCTTGCGTCTCCAATTCTGTAAAGTCATGTATTAACTCACTATTGGTGTAACCACCTTTAACTAAAAGGAATTATCTATAGGATTACTATTTGATTTGGGTGCGACTCTTTTAGGAAGACGGAGAATAGAGTTTAAACAGGTATTGCAAGAGTCGGAGGGGTAATAGAACAAC
>NZ_NOLI01000217.1:0-8964 GCF_002245975.1 Nostoc sp. 'Peltigera membranacea cyanobiont' 213
GGAGCAGGGAGCAGGGGAAGCAGGGGAAGCAGGGGAAGAAATTACTTCTTTATCTTCTAACTCAGTACTCCCATTAGCCCGTGGTTCCGCCCGTTCGGTGAATTCTGTCGATTTATACCAACTGGTAAAAGACCAAGCACATTTGTTACATCGCTTTGGTGGACATCCCTTTGCAGCAGGTTTAAGTTTGTTGGTGGAAAATATTCCTTTATTTACAGCCGCGATTAATCAGCAGTTGCGCCAATCTTTAGGTAGCACAACCTTAACGCCAACCGTGCAAGCAGACTTGACGGTAACAGTTGCAGACTTGGGGAAAGAGTTGTTTTTGGAATTTAAAGTACTAGAACCTTGTGGAATGGGTAATCCCGTTCCGAAATTGCTAATTCAAAACTGTTGGTTTGAAAATGCTTGGCATCGCAATCAGCAGGATTGGCAAGGGAAAAAGGTACAGTACATTAAAACCGAGTTTGACATTCGGGATGATTCGGGCAGAAGTGCTTTTCCTGGCTTATGGTGGGGACATTACAAAGATGAATTGCCCATAGGAAGGTGTGATTGCATAGCAGAATTAGACTACAACACCTTCAAAAAACGTTATGAAATTAGATTAATTGCCGTGCGTCCTTCTGTTAACTCAGTTAGCACTCGCAACGGGCTAAACCTTAGCTTTCCGCTAACACCACTCATCTTAGACTTACGGAATCAAGAACACTCAAAAAAAGCTACAGCTAACGCAACTCAAGATTCACCACTAATTCTTGAAGATTGTCCCACGAGTTGGGAGAGTTTACGCTTATGGTTGCGGCGATGTTTAACGACAAGCCGCTTTGCGTCTAAGCTTGACAATCAACAACAATTAGCGATCGCTTGGTCTAAACCCAAGCACCAATCACCCAATCAGGTTTGGCTGACTCTTGTCGGAATTGCCAAATATCTCAGTCGCACAAATCAACCAGTTACGCGCGTCCAACTTTTAGAGAAAATCGGCATCAGCGACCAAACCTTACTTGTCGGAATCAAAGCTTTAAAATCTTTCGGGTTCACAGTCAAACGACAAGACAATTATTTACAAATTACCTGGCATCCGAGCGATCGCGCAGAAAACCTTGCCGATGAAGCAGTGACAAAGTTTTTAGCTGCTGTCCGCGAAGAACAATTCCAGCAACAGTATTTTGCCGAAGTGCCTTTGTCTACTATTGTGGCGATCGCAAACTCTGACAATTATATGGGTGCAAACCTTTAAAAATAAAAGCCTGTATTCATTACTGAATAAGGCTTTTAAGGTTTTTTATTAAATTTACATTGAGAACTTCAGTTTAATCACTGAATAGCGAATCCTTCCGGTCTGATCGCATCTTCCAAATCAACCCCCATCAGGTTAGTCCCCTGGATGTTTGCATTTGTGAGATTTGTCTTTTCCAAGTCTGCGCCCTGGAGGTTAGCCATTTGCAGGTTTGCTCCCAACAGGTTGGCTTTTTCTAGGTCAGCATCAAATAGATTTGCTCCTAACAGGTTTGCTCCCAAAAGGTTTACCTTACCTAAATCTGCTCCTTGAAAGTTTGCCTTTTGTAAGTTTGTTTGCTGTAAGTTAGCCCTTTCTAAGTCTGCATTTTGTAAGTTAGCGCCCTCTAAGTTTGCCGCTTGCAGGTTTGCATCCTTGAGCATTGCTCCAGTTAGGTTACATCCAACACATTCATTGGTTTGTAATAAATGTCTAACATTTGCTGCTACAGACACTACTGGCGATACAACTGGAGGTGTTACCGAAGAAGTTACAGGCTCCATTGGCGATGTAACTGGAGGTGCTACCGGGGAAGTTACAGCCTTCACTGGCGATGTAACTGGAGGTGTTACCGGGTAAGTTACAGTCTGCATTGGTGATTTAACTGGAGCTACTTTAGACCCCGTAGGTATAGATGGTGTTAGTGTTAAAGCTCTAACGCTGGGCTGGTCAAAGAGAGAAAATCCTGCTACAAGTACCAGAAATACTGCTGTTACGAGCCACCGAGTTAATTTTTTAGAATTTGATTGATTCATTAGTTCCTTCCTGTGATTATTCGTAGTAGTGGGTTTGATTTTATAGGAGCCATCAATAATCTGCTTTATTCTCACTTTAGATAAAATGATTGATAACATCAAATATTATTTTGATTGCAATTGATAAATTCAAGTGATTGAAATATCTTTGTGGATGGGAAACGATCGCAGATTTTTTGGTTATATCTGGGAATAGCCCTCATCTGCGACACCGATAGCGAACGCGAACACCGTCTCGCAGAGAGCGTCATATCCCGTTGTAGACATCACTTAATGCCTAATTAGAAAACATTGTCAGACTAGGCAAGAGTCGATATGATTCACTTTTAATTAAGATGGAGAGTCCCAGGTAAATTAAGACAAAGGGGAAGACTTTTCGACCGTAGCGAGTTAAAACGGGAGTCATCAGAGGGTTACGAGTCAGGTTGTAAGAGAGTAAGCACCACACCCCAACAGTAAAATAGCAAACACACAGAATTACACCCAAACTTGGAAGATTGCTACTAGCAAACAACGGTACATAGATTCCAATGTTGTTTCCTCCATTGGCAACGGTGACAGCGGAAACGCGGTAGGTTTGAGGATCGCGGATGGTTGCTAATAGTGATTTTTTCTGGCGTTCAGATTTGACAGGTGAGGTTAAGTCAACTGACACAGCTTGCACTGTCTCTGCTTGCTCTTCTCGGCTGATGAGATTACTGATACCAATGGCGACAGGAAGCAAACCTAGTAATCCAATCCAGGTGGTGGGAATCAGAAGACCGCCGAAGAAACCAGGAAGACTAGCAAAAACTAACGCGGTGAATCCAAGAAATTCACCGATAACAATATGCTTAGGACGAAAACTGCGATTGACTTTTCCAAAGAAAGCTGTCAAGTATAAATTGTCGTCAAAGGTGGTTGCAAAAGCGGCAGATATCCCAATAATTAATGTACTAATTAACCAAGTCATAATTGTTGCTCGCGATAATTCAATGCTGTTTGTCCTAGTCCTTCTCTGCTTCTCGCTGTGAGGACTGTTCAGGAGATTCTATGACTGTTGTAACTAACAACAACCGACGATTCCCCAGTTTTTAGAGGCGATGCCTACGGCAGTAAACTATGCCTCCAATTAAATTGGTGATTTTTTTCTCAGCAAGGTACCTTGGGAGCTAATGAAGTCAATATTATGGCTTGCAACCAAATAAGAGCAAATACTCTTGTTTTTCAAACTGATAAATAAAAGTGATTAGTAACTCAAGTCTTGAGGCAGCACCCCCGGCATTGGCAACCTACGCTTGGATTAATTATGGCGATCGCAATCTCCGACAACCAAGGCACAAGCATAAAAAACTGCTGAACGAGTAAGTAAGTGGGTCAAATTAAATATAAAACCTCACCCTGCCTCCGGCTTCCCTCTCCTTACTAAAGCTACGGTGTACAAAGATGTGTGTACACCGTAGCCCTTTTTAAGGGGGGTTAGGGGGGATCGCTGAGTACCTAAAATCACAGCGAAATACTTTTAAAACATCCTCTTAACGTGGTTTACAACGAACGGAATTCTTTATGCCAGTAAAGCAAAAGCCCTAACTCCTAATTTCCTCATCCCATAGATTTGAAGTCTTCGCAGTCTTTCATCCCAGAGCTAGACGTAAGTTTTCTTCATAGTTACCTACTATTAGATGGGAAATTGACCTCACCGAACCGGAGACTGAGATAAAAATGAGGTCGTGGTCTAGCTAAAGTTTTGGAATTCGTCATCATGTATGAACTAGTTCAAGCTGTCTTCAACGGTGATGAAAAAACTGCTCTACATCAGTTGATTTATGCGTTGAGTGCTTCAGGTAAGCGTTACTTTCTAAGAAATGAGATTTTGCAAGCTTTTGCCGATTACTGTCATCAATCCCAAAAGCCAGCCTATTTTTACTACTCTTCTTCTGTTGGCAAACTGATACAGTATACTCACGAAATAATTATCGAAGAGGAACAGACCTGGTTTGTGGTTCGACCGAAGATTGCTAATCAGGAAATTTGGCGATTGACAGCCGATTTGAATAGCTTCGAGCAGATGACGCAACAAGCGCTGCTAGATGTAAGAGATGGCTTAGTCAACCGCTACCAACCTCACATCCTCGAAATTGATCTTCATCCCTTTTACGAAAATTCCCCAACAATTGACGACCCCAGAAATATTGGTCAAGGTTTCGCCTTCCTTAACCGTTACTTGTGCAATCAATTGTTGACTGACCCCGAATATTGGCTAGAAATGTTGTTTAAAGCATTACAGGGCCTAAAACACGATGGGGTTCGTCTGCTGTTGAGCGATCGCATTCCCTCCGGGATTCAGTTAGCCAAACAAATTAAACTAGCACTTAATTTGCTAAATGAGCGATCGCCTGATGAATCTTATGAAAAATTCCGCTTAGACCTCCAAGAACTCGGCTTTGAGCCGGGTTGGGGTAACACTGCGGCGCGAGTCTCCGAAACCCTAGAACTCCTCAACCGACTCATTTACTCTCCAGAACCTGGCATCTTAGAAGCATTTGTAACCCGCGTCCCTGCCGTTTTTCGCGTTGTCCTCATTTCTATCCACGGCTGGGTTGGACAAGAAGATGTTTTAGGAAGAGATGAAACACTCGGTCAAGTTATCTACGTCCTTGAACAAGCTCGCAGCTTAGAAAATGAACTGCGCGAACAAATAACACTTGCTGGACTAGACCAGCTAGGTATTAAACCCCACGTAATTATTCTCACCCGACTAATCCCCAACTGTGAAGGAACATTTTGCAACCTGCGCCTAGAAAAAGTCCAAGATACTGAGAATGCTTGGATATTGCGCGTTCCTTTTGGTGAATTCAATCCTGAAATCACCAATAATTGGATTTCTAAATTTGAGATTTGGCCTTATTTAGAACAATTTGCTCTAGATGCAGAAAGAGAATTACTAACTCAATTCTCAGGTAAACCTAATCTGATTGTTGGTAACTACAGCGACGGTAACTTAGTGGCTTCTCTTTTATCTCGCCGGATGAAAGTTACTCAGTGCAATATTGCCCATTCTTTAGAAAAGCCTAAATATCTATTTAGTAATTTATATTGGCAAGATTTGGAAGATAAATACCACTTCTCAGCACAATTCACTGCTGATTTAATTAGCATGAATGCAGCCGACTTTATCATCACATCCTCCTATCAAGAAATTGTCGGCACACCAGACTCCATAGGTCAATACGAATCATACAAGTGCTTTACTATGCCGCACTTGTATCATGTGGTTGATGGAATTGATTTGTTTAGTCCTAAATTCAACTTGGTGCCGCCGGGAGTAAATGAGAATATTTTCTTTCCCTATAGCCAAAAAGAAGACCGAGATTCTCACCTTCGGACACAAGTCCACGACTTACTATTTAGCCGCGAAGATCCCCAAATCTTTGGTAACTTAGATCGCCCTAATCAGCGACCAATCTTTGCCGTTGATACCATTACTTCAATCAACAATCTCACTGGTTTAGCTGAATGCTTTGGTAAAAGTCAGGCGTTGCAAGAACGTTGTAACCTGATTATCTTAAGTAGTAAACTGCATCCAGATGAAGCGATAAACCGACAAGAAGCAGAAGAAATTCAAAAACTCTACGATGTTATCGATCGATATCATCTCTCTGGCAAGATTCGCTGGGTGGGGATGCGTATCCCTAGCAGCGAACTCGGCGAAGCCTACCGGATAGTTGCAGATTCTCAGGGAATTTATGTCCATTTTGCCCGCTTTGAATCCTTCGGCCGGAGTATTTTGGAAGCGATGATTTCTGGGTTGCCTACTTTTACGACTCAATTTGGCGGTTCTTTAGAAATTATCGAAAACCAAGAAAACCGATTTAATGTTAATCCTACGGACTTGGAAGAAACAGCAAATAAAATTATAGAGTTCCTTGACCAATGCGATACTCACGCTGAATACTGGCACGAAGTTTCAGAATGGATGAGTCAGCGAATTCATAATCGATATAATTGGCATCTACATAGCAATCAATTACTACTGCTGGCAAAAATGTTTACTTTTTGGAACTTTGTTGCACCAGAAAATAATGAAGCCAGAGATCGCTATATGGAAACCTTATTTCATCTCATTTATAAACCTAGAGCCGAAAAGATTTTGGAAAAGCACATGGGGGTAATTCGTAATTCGTAATTCGTAATTCGTAATTCGTAATTGGGAGTAGATTGGAGATTTTGAGTCTATAAAGGGGAGTTAGAACTTGAAGCATTAAGCTTAGATACTCGTTCATCCATCTCAGAACTCCGTTCATCCACCTCAGAACTCCGTTCATCCACCTCGGAACTCCGTTCATCCACCTCGGAACTGGATGAATCCACCTCGGAACTCCGTTCATCCACCTCGGAACTGGATGAATCCACCTCGGAACTGGATGAATCCACCTCAGAACTGGATGAATCCACCTCGGAACTGGATGAATCCACCTCAGAACTGGATGAATCCACCTCGGAACTCCGTTCATCCACCTCAGAACTCCGTTCATCCACCTCGGAACTGGATGAATCCACCTCAGAACTCCGTTCATCCACCTCGGAACTGGATGAATCCACTTCAGAACTCCGTTCATCTCTCTCAAATACTCAAAATTCCCATTTCCTATTCCCTAATCCCTACTCCCCACTTTATGCAAACAAAAGGCCGTTCTCGCAATTTTATTTACACAGACTGGATATTAATCGAAACCCAGTTTGACCCTGACCAATTGCAATCTAAAGAAACCGTCTTTACAATCGGCAATGGGTATCTAGGAACAAGAGGCAGTTTTGAGGAAGGGTATCCTCATGCATTGCCCGGTACTTTCATCAACGGTGTCTACGACGATGTGCCAGTGGTGTACACTGAACTGGTAAATTGCCCTGACTGGCTACCCTTGATAATAATTGTGAATGGCGATCGCTTCCGTCTCGATCGAGGTGAGATATTGAGCTACGATCGCCAACTCGATCTGCGTGAGGGACTACTTATCCGGGCTTTGCGTTGGCGTTCTCCCAGTGGAAACACCATAGATATCAGCTTTGAACGCTTTGCTAGTCTTGCAGATCCCCACGTTTTGGCGCTACGCTGCCATTTAACGCCAATAGATTTTGATGGATTAATCGAAATTCAAGCTAGTATCAACGGCTATCCCGAAAATCAGGGTTTCAATCACTGGGAAGGACTAGATCAGGGCAAAACTGACCAAGGAATCTGGTTACAACGCCGCACCCGCCACTCCCGAATTGAACTTGGGATGGCCGCGAAGGTGACAATATTAGGCGCTGAAGCATCTTTGCAAGTCAATACTGCACCCGGTTATCCAACCTTAAGCACTAACTTTTCAGCTAAAGCACAACAGGTGGTAACAGTAGAAAAAATAGTGACAGTTTTTACCTCGCGGGAGATTGATACCCCAGTCTCCGCCGCTCAAGAAAAACTCGCGCACCTGCCAGACTTCACAACCCTACAAAAAGCCAATCAGCAGGCATGGGATGAGGTTTGGCAGCAAAGCGACATCCTCATTGAGGGGGATAGCACAGCTACTTTTGCTGTTCGCTACAATCTCTTCCAGCTGTTGATTGCTGGCCCACCCAATGATGACAGGGTGAACATTCCTGCTAAAACTCTTTCGGGATTTGGCTATCGCGGTCATATATTTTGGGATACAGAAATTTTTATGTTGCCCATGTTTATATTTACCCAACCAGCGATCGCCCGAAATCTACTTACTTACCGTTGGCTCACCTTACCAGGAGCTAGACGCAAGGCATCCCATTACGGTTATAAAGGAGCAATGTTTGCCTGGGAAAGTGCTGATAGTGGAGATGAAGTAACACCACGTTGGGCACTCGGAAACGATTTTTATGGTGAAGACGTGCGGATTTGGTGTCGCGATCGCGAAATTCATATCAATGCAGATATTCCCTACGCCGCTTGGAATTACTGGCAAACCACTGGTGATGATGAGTGGATGCAAAAGTGCGGTGCAGAGATAATCTTAGATACCGCTATCTTCTGGGCCAGTCGGGTAGAATTCAATTCTGAGCGCCAACAGTATGAAATTCGGGGCGTAATCGGAGTGGATGAATACCATGAATTCGTTCACAACAACGCTTTTACAAACCGGATGGCGCAATGGCATTTAGAGAAAGCGATCGCAGTTTATGATTGGTTGGTTCAAAAATTCCCCGAACGAGCCAGAGAATTAGAAGAGAAACTGCAACTCACCTCAGAAGTGCGATCGCACTGGCAAGATATTATCGCCAAAATATTGTTTCTCTACGATCCATCAACACAACTCATTGAGCAGTGCGAGGGATTTTTCCAATTAGAAGATATAAATTTAGCAGATGATAAAGGGCGCGATCGCTCCATGCAAGCCGTCTTGGGTGTCGATCAAACTAACAAATATCAAGTAATCAAACAGCCAGATATATTAATGCTTCTTTATTTAATGCGAGAATCAGCAGATTTTCCCTACAGCGAAAAAGCATTGCAGGTAAACTGGGATTACTACGCACCCCGTACAGATATTACTTATGGTTCGTCTCTTGGCCCAGCAGTTCACGCCATCTTAGCTTCCGATTTGGGCAAATCAACCGAAGCTTACGAAGTATTTATGCACGCGTTAATGGTGGATCTTGAAGATAACCGAGGTAACACCAGCGATGGAATTCATGGCGCTAGTGCTGGCGGTATTTGGCAAGCTGTAATTTTTGGATTCGGTGGCATCCAAATCACCGAAAATGGCCCCGTAGCCAATCCCCATCTACCTGATGGCTGGACGCGCCTAAAGTTTAAACTACGCTGGGGCAATAAATGGCACGAATTCGATCTCGGCAAAGGACAAGTTGCACAAGATATAACTAGTCAACTAAAATATCTCCAACTTTCCCTCTCCCAAAATCCCCCCTTATCCC
>NZ_NOLI01000218.1:0-8568 GCF_002245975.1 Nostoc sp. 'Peltigera membranacea cyanobiont' 213
ACTGACGGCATCGCGGAATGAATACCGAACTTCCTCGCTTCATAACTCGCTGCTGCAACTACGCCTCGCTGATTCGGCCCGCCACTGACTACTAACGGTTTGCCTCGGTAGCTAGGGTTGTCCCTCTGTTCCACCGATGCGTAGAAGGCATCCATATCAACGTGAACTATTTTCCTGGTTCTAGCGACAGATTCTTGTCCCAAGGTAGCTCCACCACAAGCAGTCTCGCTTTTCACACCATTTTCAAGCAAATTAAATCCTAAATTAGAAATCCTATAGTACACTAGCACTAGTTTGAGCCAAATTTTGCAGATATGCAAATTATTTACTTGCTTGCTTGAACTTTCTACTATCAGCCCCGATTGGTTTTTCTGTTAATGAGTAAGCGTGACAATGTGGCTCAAATTTGGTGTAGCTCCAGATGGACAATTAGTCTGTGTTGAAGATGTTGGTAGTGGTAAAACTGAGCTTTTATGCCCTTACTGTTATGGTAAGCTAACTGCTAAGAAAGGTAAGGTTAAGCAACATCATTTTGCACATTCTTCAGCGACCTGCCTACCTGTAGCTAATCGTGATTTTCCGATTTTACCACTCTACGATAATTTTAATATTTACCTATTGCGTAAAGATTTAGCACAGTTAAAATTGCTGTGGAAAGAATACGGCTCAATCAATTATCCTATCAGCCCTGGTTTAGTTACTCCAAGGCTTATTAAAGCTGGAATGTTTTACAAAAACGTGTGTTTAACCCCTCCAGCTTATGAATTTACTAGTTTAGGAAAAATCCCTGTTGGGGCACTAGAATTCAGTTTACTCAACGAAGTGCAAGAACCTCTGTTGCTCAAAAAGTTACTGAAACTAGAGCTAGCAGCCAAACATGCATTATACAAAAATGCACCAGATAAGTCATATCGGCTCACCGACTTGACGCTTTATCGCGCTCAACTTCAACGCATTTTATCTTGTACTCTGTATTTTTTAGAAATTCAAACGAATATTGGTACTTTGTACAAGATAGGAGTTACCGCCAGACCCACCCAACAGCGATTGACAGAAATAGAAACGGACTTACTTATCCCTTCTCAAACTGTTGAGATTCAAATACTTGGAACTTGGCCACACAGGGGTAATGTAGAACTATATTTTAAACACCGCTATCATAATTACAATTATCGCATTGGTAGTTTAACTGAGTACTTCAAATTTGGTGCTGCCGATGCTAACGCTGCCCTACATGAGCTACAACAAATGAAAGATAAAGTACTTTCTCCAGTCGAGATAGACATTCTTAAGGACAACATTAGCTTATCTCAAGTTGCTATCTAGCCTATACTCATGCGGGAGCAATGGCAGGTTTGGGTTAACAATGGATCGCGGGTGTAGGTCTGTGGTGTGCGATTGGTTGGTGGTAGTTAACTGAAATCACACTTTCGACCAAGTTAATTTTGAGTCTAAACCAGAATCGGTAAGGTAATCACAAATTCTGTGACAACGCCTGGGGTAGAATTCACATCCAAAGTTCCGCCATGTTTTTCTACAACAATAGACTGAGCGATCGCTAATCCTAATCCCGTTCCTTTACCAACACCTTTCGTAGTAAACAAGTGGTCAAATACTTTTTGTTTGACTGATTCACTCATACCTTGACCATTGTCAGCAATCTTCACCTCAACCTGTTTCTCTTTCAATGAGGTGGTAATTGTAATCAAATTAGGATTGGCTTTAATCTCATGAAAACTCCGACCTGTATTTGATTCATCCAAGGCATCAATAGCATTCGCTATTATATTCATAAATACTTGATTTAATTGTCCTGGAAAACATTTAATTTGGGGTAAGTTACCGTAGTCCGCCACTATTTCAATTGCCGGACGGGTGTCATTGGCTTTGAGACGATGTTTTAAAATTAGAATTGTACTATCAATGCCTTCATGAATATCAAATGGAACTTTGTAATCTCTATCGGCACGGGAGAAAGTGCGAAGACTGGTACTGATATTTTTCAGCCTGTCACACGCCATAGTCATCGAATCAATCATCTTAGGAAAATCTTCCAAGCTATATTCTAAGTCGATTTCTTCGGCATGAGTGAGAATTTCATCTCCCGGACTTTGAAACTTTTGTTCATATAGTTTCAAGTGTTCAATAACATCAGTAAAGGTTGGTTTAGCAAGTTTTAGACTGGCAGCGATAAAACCAAGAGGATTATTCATTTCATGAGCTACCCCAGCAACTAAGTTACCCAATGCAGACATCTTTTCACTTTGCACGATTTGTAATTGAGCTTGTTGCAAATCTTGTAAAGCTTGCCCGGCTTGCTGATAAAGCCGTGCGTTTTCTAAAGCAATTGCTGCTTGGGAGGACAGTAGGTTAATCACCTGTAGACGGTTACTAGTAAATACCCCTTGATTCAGTTGATTTTCTAGGTAGATAATCCCCACTAAATGACCTTGGTTAATAATGGGTGTACATAATACACTTTGAGGTTGATGTAGGAGCATATATTCCCCAATTACACCAGGAATATTTGTTTTGCAATTGTCTATAATGACGGTTTCTTGAGTATTCTTAACGTAATTGATCAGTTTTCTAGGGATATCTTGACAAGCATCTAGTAGTTGTGAATCAAGAATGGTTTTGACATCAGTCCAGGAATTTGACTGTTGGTCGATAAAGGTAATTGCCCGCACTTGCCAAGTGTCTTCTTGAGGAAGAATTAATACAGATGTTTTCGCACCAGAATTTTCTAGGATAATGCGGGTGAGACTGCTGATGAGTGCATCTAATTCTATACAACTAGAGATGGTTTGAGCAGCTTTGAGAATGCAAGTCAAATCTAGAGCATCAGAAATATTAGTACTGCTGGTGGTGTAAGTAGATGTGCGGGCGATGCTGGCTATGGTTTCTAAGGGATTGAAGTTGAATTCTTGCTGTTGCAAAATTGGTTTGAGTAATTTGGGATAGCGTTTTTCCAAGTCATCAGTTTTGGCTTTGGCTCCCCAATGGGCATAGCAGTAATATGCTTGTTGCAGATATCCTTCTGCGGCTTTTTCTTTACCCCATTCTAGGTAAAATTTGGCAGCAAGTTCGTTAGCGATCGCGGCTTCCTGAATATAGTCATTGGCGATCGCTCCTTGGATCGCTATTTCATAATAATCTGCGGCTTGTAAGCGATCGCCAGTTACACGAGCTTGTTCAGCTAAAATTAAATTGTACTTGTGCTGATAATTTACGGGTGCATGAGCCGCCCATTCTTGCATTTTTGACTGGTTTTCGGCTACTTTCTGGAGATAAAGCTGTTGCTGTGCTTCATTTACCTGAGAACAAAGAGCTAACAAACTCAAAGATTGATAGAAATTCCGCAAAGGAACAATTAATAAGCCTGCGGCTCCCTGCTCATACTGCTCAAATTTTTGGGAAGATTCCCAAGCAGATTCGTATTCACCAAAAAGATAAGCTAAGAGCGTTTTTGCTAGATAGACATAACAAATACCATTGATGTTGTTTGTTTCAATTAAAGTCGGTAACATTTCGACTTCGTGAAAATGTTTACCAATTAAAAAACAGGGATTAGCCGCTTCTCCTTGTAAATTTAGCACCGTCTGCCGCCAGATATTTCCCCAAACCAGAGATACCTCTTGTTTTATTTGCTGCATTAGATCGCAATACTTATCTGCTTCCAGCACAGCATTTTCTAGGTTTTCTCCACTCCAAAAGAGAAATTGACAATAGCAATTGGCACAATAGCCTACATATTCTAAATTTCCGGTTTCTAATCCACTTTGCAATCCCTCCAAAAATAGATTCAATGTGGATTTAATTGAATCTTTCCAATGTTTAATAAACAGGCTAAAGGTTAAATAAACCCTACTTTTAAGTTCTTTAGTTTGAAATTTTTCTAAAAGTTGTACTGCGAGTTTACCAAACTGATACCCATCTTCAATTGCACCAATACTGCACAAAAATAATCCATAGAGACTATAAGCGACAGCTGCCTGTGGTGAGTTGCCGTACTTGATACAAATCTCGATCATTGTAAAAATTTTGAGCGGCAACAACATCGGTTTGGCTATATAAACTGGAGCAAATAAACCCGATAATATGCGGAGCGCAACTAATTTTTGGGGATCAATGATTTCTGGCATATCTGCCAATGCTGCTATCGATTGATGAACAAACATTTGTTGTAATTTGTCATGTTCATCAAAAATAATTTGAGTATTACTGTCTTCAGGTAACGTCAAATCTAGTAATTGCAGTGCTTCTCTACCTGTGGCTATTGCTTCAAGGAATTTATTTTGTGCCGTATAAGATTGGATTTGAATCTCATAGGTACGAACCTTTTCTAATGGAGATTTAGCGTTTTTGAGGATAATCTCTACTAATGATTTTGATGAATCAAAGTTTGTATTCAGATATTCTGCCTCAGCCGCAGATTCGTAAACAGCAAGGGCCAAATCGTAGCTGCTTTGCCAAGCATTTATCGGTAATAAAAGAATTGCCACTTTTAAATACTCAACTGCTGTCGCATAAGCAGTCGAGTTTTTAGCTTTACAACCAGCTATCAGATTTAACCGGGATAAATGTTCTCGTTCGTCAGCTTCCTCTAATAATTCCAGTCCGTAATTAAATTGGTTAACGATTGCAAAAATTCCTGACTCTTGCTGCTCTTTAGGTGTATTTTGCAATAACAATTGCCCAATTTGCAAGTGTGTTGACTGTTTTTGTGCATCTGGAATGAGTGAATAGGCAGCTTGCTGGACGCGATCGTGTAAAAATTTATATACAACCATCTCAGACTGTTCTTGAGTAGCTGCTTGATTTTCGGAACCAACAAAAAACTTATAAACCTCACTTTGTGGCAAAATCAACCCTTCTTGCAAAGCCTTCCACAAGCAATCTGCGGTTTCTATCTCTGATTGTTTAGAAACAATCCTTAATGTTTTTAAATCGAACTGATTACCAATACAAGCGGCTAGCTTCAATTGCTGTTGAGTTGATTCTGGTAGTCTTCGTAATTGGAAAACCATAAAATCAACAACATTGTCTGCTAGAGTTTGCTGATTTATTTGAGAAATGTCACATTGCCAGCATCCCTCGGCAAAATTGAATTGAATTAGTTGGTCTTGATGTAATGATTTCAAGATTTGAGTTGCAAAAAATGGATTTCCTTGAGCTTTCCGGTAAATCAATTGTGAAAGAGATAGTGCCACATTCTCTGCACAATTTAACGTGTCGGCTACAAGTTGATTCAATTGTAATGGGTTAAGTGGTTTCAGCGTCAGGCTATTCACCTTTACACCTGTTTTGCGAATTTCATCCAACATCACCATCAACGGATGGGCTGGGAATACTTCATTGTCTCTATACGCACCAATTAACAATAAATATCCCTGATTAGCTTCATTCATTAATAATTGTATGAGTTTCAATGAAGCCGAATCTACCCACTGCAAGTCATCTAAGAATATAACTAAAGGATGTTCTTTAGTTGTAAATATTTGGAGAAATTTCTGAAATAATAAATTAAATCGGTTTTGGGCTGCGTTACCTGATAATTCTGATGCAGGTGGTTGTCTGCCAATAATTTTTTCTAATTCGGGAATGACTTCAATAATTACTTGTCCGTCTTCACCTAATGCTTGAATAATTTGATTTTGCCATTTTTGTATTTGAACATCACTTTCTGCCAGTAATTGATCCATGAAGTTACGGAAAGCTTGGACAAATGCAGAAAAAGGAATATTCCGATTAAATTGGTCAAATTTGCCTTTGATAAAATAACCGTGTTGACGAACAATAGGTTTATGGACTTCGTTAACAACCGCAGTTTTACCAATCCCCGAAAACCCAGCTACCAGAGTGATTTCTGTTGCACCCAGGCTGACATTTTCAAATGCTTCTAATAGAGTTTCAACTTCTGCTTCTCGTCCATAGAGTTTATCAGGGATAATAAATCTGTCACACACATCCCTTTGGGCAATTGGAAAACTTTCAATTTTGCCAGTTGTTTTCAGTTGAGCAAAACAAATTTCTAAATCATGCTTCAATCCTAATACACTTTGATAGCGATCTTCAGCATTTTTTGCCATTAATTTGCTGACTATATCCGAAATTATCGGCGGAATTTGTAAGTTAATTACATCTATTGATGAGGCTACCTTAGCAATATGGGAATGCACCAACTCCATTGGATCGTTTGATTGAAAAGGTAACTCACCTGTGAGTAATTCGTAGAAAGTTACACCAAGTGAATAAAAATCAGTCCGGTAGTCAATTCCCCGATTCATTCTCCCTGTTTGTTCTGGAGAAATATAAGCTAGTGTTCCTTCTAATACACTCGGGCTGATTAGCATTTGCGTTTCCCTTGGTAATAGAGAGGCAATACTAAAGTCGATTAATTTAACTTGTTTGGAATCAGGATTAATTAAAATATTGCTCGGTTTGATATCTTTATGAATGATGCGCTGACTATAGAGTATATCTAAGGTATTACACAGTGCGATCGCTATTTGAAAAAACTCTTGCAAAAACCTAATATCTCGCGTTTGATCGCGAACAAAATAATCTTTTAGAGAAATGCCACCAAAATCTTCCATCACCAACGCATAGGCATTTTGATACACCTCCAGGCTGTAGGTTTGGACAATTAAAGATGAGTTGAGATTTTTGGCAATGGTGTACTGATTACGAAACTGCACCAGTTCATTAAAGGAGGGATATGGATTTTTCAGCAGTTTGATTGCTACAGGTAATGAGTCACTTTCTCGATACCCTCGATAAACTATAGTTCTCGAACCATTGTAGATTTCTTCAATGATCTGGTATCCAGAAATCTTAACATCACTGCTAAACATACTGTTAAATCCGAGTAATTTATAACTTAATTATTCCCAAATTAATAAGGGCAATTTAATGTTAATTGCTAAAGATTACTTTGGCTTTACTTTAGAGACCATTTATGAAGATAAGCTTTAAATTACAGGGTACATTAAATGCTGCTTTAACTTTAAGGCATCAAATGCAGAGATAGAATACCCCACACAAAAGCGTCAATATTCTCACTATTAAATTAGGAACCAGCAAAGTGTAAACTAGAATTTTCAACTCAAAAATGTGCTTGTAAGTGCTGGGGAAAGATTCAAGGGAAAGGGATTAAAAACCTTTCACCTTTTGCCTTTAAACTTTAAATAGCCAAGTTAACAGGAGCAAACTACTAGCACTTGCTGGAATTTTTAGTTAAGGGAACTCCAAGAAATAAATTATCTAATTTTGTGGGGTGGGCATCTTGCCCGCCCCACAATCAATAATTGAATATTTTTTTATTTGGAAGTCCTAAGTTTCGTAGGCTGGCTAAAGACAATTACTACTCAAATAGGAGAGACGATTATTGATTGACAGTAGCGGAAGTTTGTTATTCCGCCAACTATTATTGGATAGGGTTATATTAGAACCAACCCTCAATCACGTTTTTCTGGAATTACTGCATAAGCATCAATTTCAAACAACATACCGTCAAGTGCAAGTCTAGGAACGGGAATAAGAGTATTTGCTGGTGGTTTATATCCCCAAAAGTTACTAATTTCACGTCCTAACGGTATCAATTTAGCTTGGTTGTAATCAACTATAAGAATAGTAGTTTTTGCGACATCTTGTGGTTGTGCCCCAACCGCTGCTAAGGCATAACGGAGGTTTTTAAAAGCCTGTATTAACTGCTTTTCAAATTCATTGGAGACAAGATTCCCTTTTAAATCGGAACCAAATTGACCAGAAATATAGACTGTTCTCGCCCTTGATGGTGTAACAGCTATATGGCTATAGCCATTTTGGGTTGCATCATATAACGTTGGTGGGTTCACCAATTCCAACTCTTTGTTGTCTTTAGCGCTCACTTCCTTTTGTGTTGCCACCATCAAGGCGGTAGTTATTCCACTACCTCCAAGCCACAAAAGTGCATTTCGTCGCGAGAAGTTTGCTACTAATGAATTTACAGCACTGCTAATAGGTCTAGTCATTAAAGCTCCTTAAATGTGAGTTCTCTATTTTTTCTCATACTTAGTTTAATTATCTATTAAATTGAGTAAAAAATCACTAATAAATAAAATTATTTAAGTGTGGTCACGCAATTGTAACACTTCAATTCGGGTTAGCGCTCTTTTAAGTTGTTCATTTGCCACATCTACAGATGTGAAATCGTTGGCAGCACTAAATTTCTGGCGTATTTTATCAATAGCATCTGATGAACGGGCGCAACCAATAACAGTATGTCCCTGTTGAATAAAACCCTCAGCCATTGCATAACCTAGACCTTTACTTATGCCTGTAATTAAGATGAGCTTACTCATATATTTCTGGTATTATCAGATTTCAGTTTTTTTCGGGTCGGTTCCGTGGAGGTAAGGTTCGTCCATCATAAAACTGAATAACTAACTTACTTAGTCCGAGCCATGCTAGTGCAAAGATTAAGGGGGCTAGAGTTTCAATCACAACAACTACAACTGATGTTGTCTGAAAAAATAAAAAAAGCATTGGAGTCCAAGCCAAAGTAAGTACTGTTGCAACTCCACT
>NZ_NOLI01000219.1:0-8436 GCF_002245975.1 Nostoc sp. 'Peltigera membranacea cyanobiont' 213
TAATGGGTCAAATAACCGCTTTTTGTATTTAATTTTTAGCTCCGATATTGCAAGTCTTATCACAGACTCTGGCAATAGTTCTTTAAACGGTAGTCCCAAACTTTGGCTAAATTTATCAAGAGAGGATTTGTACTCGTAGTGTCACAGTAGTATTTATGATGTTTGCTTGCTCGTCTCAAGGAAAGTATTTCATGAACGAGTAAGCTTTTCCTACCTAAAAAATTTTTGGAAAATTATTACATTTAACTCCACTGTCTTTGTCAGGCACAGCGATGGCGTAGCCGCCACCAGCCTGTAGCGATCGCAGTACCACAGGATCAATCGCATTGCTCCCTCTCTGAACCTTCACTGTTCAATAGCTTTAAAATCTGTAGTGCCTATCCCGTATAGCTTAGAGCTTTTCTTAGTGCCATTCGAACTTGGACCTCGGTTTATTGGGAATAAGCCCTGGTAATTGAGATATAAAATCCGATCTCACATTTTCGCATTGCTCCCATAGGCAATTGTCCTGTATATATTGACTGAACGTGCCAAAGTTGCTTACCCGTAGGCGAGTTGTAATTCAGCATTTTTTGTCCTGCATCCAGAGCAGCCCGGAGGGGAATACGACGATTGAAATATACAACACCCAAATGCAGAGGTAGACGATTACGAACTTTGCCCATCTCGCGATCGTATTTCGTTTGGATTGTCTTAATTACGTCAAGTGAATTTTCTGCTGGAACAAGCGCCATAAAGGTACGCGGTTCAGCCAGAATAGAAATTACACGGCTATACTCTGTTACATCAAACATGACGTTGCTAATATTCAGCTTGCCCTGCAACTTGCTGGGACTTCCATAGCCAGTTGAATCTTCTATGGGTACTTGCTGATTCAACAACCGACTACGAACAAACTCCGTTGCTGTTTCATCACTCGCATACTCTTCAGACTTTGCACCAAGTTGCTTGGCAGTATAACGAAGATTGTCTGTGGTGATCAGATTGCCATTGTCATGTAAGACACTAAGCTTGGTCATTCCTAGTACAAGGTCATAGTTTCCATAACGCTGCAACTTGAATTGGGTGAGATTGGACGGTTTAATGATCAGGCGATTTTTTACCTTTGGCAACTTGGCATCTGGCATATCTGTCAATACTTCTTGCCAAAACTGATAGGTGGTTTTCCAAACACGCTGGATACGTGCAAAGGAGGGTTCTTTACTTTTGAAATTAGGCGGATTGCATACAGCAAACAGCGTTTTGATCATGTCACCATTAAGCCAGTCATTCAGGTTAAATTGACCAATAACTAACGCCAGACGACCATTTTCATCAGCCACCTCGTCAATCCAGATTGTATTTCTGGAGGATATTTTCTCACTATCTTTTTTGTGTAAGTCTTCTGACCATGCTTTTGCTCGTCTACCTCGTCGTTCTAGACAAACATGACAAATGTTGCGTGACCGTGCTTCACATTTTTGCTCTTTATTGGACATACCCCAGCCTTGCGGACGTACACCACAGACTGTGCAGATATCGGTAACTTCTCCCTGCCACCAGCGATTTGAACAATCTTTAAAAGGTATAATTGGTGGCAAAGGCAGTTCCAGAGCTTTGTGGAGGACAATACCTTCTTTGTGAGCTTCCGTGATATGGATTCGAGGTTTTAACTCTCCGTCTAACTCACTTTTCCATCCAGTGTTTAAAATTTGGTTTTCAAGAAGGTTACGCCATCGGCTACCCTCAATATCATCCCCTTCCAACTCTGATACTAAAAAAGCACTCCCATTTTCATCTTGATAGACTTCATTACCCAATGGGTAGGTTTCTTCCAGAAGTATACGTACACAGTTCAAAGATGCTTGCAAGGATCTTTGCCGACTAAGTAAATCACTGATCGTCAGCGATCGCTCTAGAAAACCTAGACCATCAAAGCTGATAGATATAATTCGCCACTTTAGATTATCTTCAGTAACTTTATTTTCTAGAACATATCGAGCAGCGATCGCTTTCCAAAAGGCGGCTGTGGCTGCTCCCCATTCCCACAGGCTAACTTCGTTCAGCGGCCGCCTTGTATCCGCTAAAGCATTGTTGAATGCTTGTTCTAGCTCTTTGAGAAAAATATGACGCTGATTGATATTGTTAACTGCTTTGAATAGTTCTGATGAGCTTTCGTGAAGTGAAGTCTCAAACCCAAATACAGAAGCAGCAATTAGAGAAGAATTTTTTTCTTCTATTTCTGGCTTGTCTATATGGGCAACACCATGACAAATTCCTAACAACCTGATACGCCAATCTGAAGAATGTTTTGCTTTGGAGGGTTTGCTTTGTTCTATTAACTGCTTAAGTGAAACACTCTCAGCAGATGTGAGTGAGTTGAGCGGTTCTTGTATTTCAAAGCTGTCTAAAACAGATGAAATTTCACTGGGATTAAACTGCGCCCTTAAACTTTTCCATTGACCAATAAACTTTTGCAAGTCATGTAAAAATGCTGCCACTTCCGTCAAGAGCAGAGCATCACGTTTGTCGGCTAAACTTGTTAAGTCATAAGTCATGCCTAATTTCCGCCTCTTTCTGTTTTTCACATAACTGCTCTGCCATTTCCTGAGCGTGATCGCACAACTCACTCCAGTTAACAAAAGGTACTTCAGTCATAGATGGTTTGGAACGCAGTGCTGTAGTTTCGAGTGCTGGCTCTGGAGTAACAGTCTCGGCTAGTTGGCGACCTTCTCGTTCCCACCACTTTTTAGCCTTGTCGTAAAGATGCTTTTCTTTCTTACCAGATTTTCCAAACAAATATTCTGCTTCTAACTTTAGGCTGCCATCAAAACTTTGAAAGTCTGGATGCAGTTGTCCTTCTGTAATTAGGTAACGGGGTAGCTGAGGTTCAGGCGATGTTACCTCGGGTTCAGGCTGCTTTAAGTCTGGCAAATTCGCCCGAATTGCCAATTCACCCGTACCATTGAGTTCTGCAATGCCAAAGCCACTACTGGTCTTGGCACCAAAACCGTAGACAGTCAGCATTTTCTCAACTCCCTCGGCAACCAGTTGTAAGTCTGCGGCAACTTCATCTGATTTGACTGAACCAAAGGGGACATATAGCAAAATGAATTCTCCTATTGCATTAACTGGAACACACTCAATTAAAATTGGATTCTTGCCTACGCCGGTTTTGCGATCATGCGGGTTAATCACTTCCCGATCAATTTTGTCAAAGAAGGTTGGATAAAAATAGAGGCGACCTGCTTGCCCTCTTTCATCCTCACGGGCATCACCAAGAAGGCGAATAATTTCCTCATCTCCTTTTTTATGTTCCATTTGCCACAATGTTGCTCGTAATGCTCCTTTCCAGCTTGTTGAGGCAACCATCGGGGTTTGAAATACCTTCTCTTTGTGAACAGGGTTATCAAGCAGGTAAAAGATGTGATCGTCTTTGCTTAGATAAGGCTTTCGCAGTTTGAAGGGGACACGCAGCATAAAGCTGAGTGATGGCAGGTAGTTGAGGGCAGAGAAGTCTGGTATGAAGTGAAAGGCATCAGGAATAATGCTGGGTTTTAAATCTTTTTGCCAAGCATCACGAATGGGATTTTTGAGTTCTGAACCCTGAGCTTCATACCATAAATAAGCAAGATGCGGTTCAGTTTGAACTGACTTTTTAGCAGATTGCTCTATCTTCCTTTCTGCCTGTTGACGCTTACTTTTATCCTTTTGTTTTTTTGCTTGCTCAACTTCTGCTGAGGCTTGCTCAAGTTCACTCAAGTTGTTGCCTAACTGCTCTTTCCGAAAAACATACTAATCATACTGCATAATTTTTCTCCTGTAATTGCAACAGGCTATGCAGAAATATTGTTACTTCACTTATAAGTGGTGTTTCAGTATCTCTCGTTGAATCCGTTTCACGCCAGATATGCAAAGTATAGTTGACTACAAGGTGTTTATAAATATCATTTACGATTTTTTCTCTATCCCATCCATTTTTATAAACCTCTGCTTTTTCAGGAATCCAACCCCACACACGAATAAGCTTTTCATTGTTATAGGAACGAGAAATTTTGATTTTGGCTGCCATTCGCTTGTCTTCCACCGTGCCCATGATGAAGTGGCGTAAATCTTTATCAACATCACCATTGTTGATATTTTTATCCTTCTTATTTTTTTTAAGCACTAGACCTTTATGTTCACTCTTGTTCAGGATGGCATTGTTCTCTGTTCTGAAAAGTTTTCGGAGATCATACTTTAAGTTGAAGGTATCTTGCTCTGTAAATGAAGAATTTGAATCTTTGGGTTTAATTTCTGCCAGAAAAATGTTCTGTAGTGTAGGTAACTTTGGATAAAGTTGGCTTCCATTTATGGCAATAAGCCAATCATAGAGAGGCTGAGTTTTGATGTAATCTCCCTCTACCTTAATTACACCAAATCCCATTTGTGGACGCGCCCCTAAAGCCGAGCAATCAGCTATAAACTGAATTAATCCTACAATTATTTCTGGCTTAAATTTTGGATTTAAGCTTTGGATTTTAATAAAAAAAGTCCCTTTTTTAGGGGTATTTGGAGGCTTAGAATCTCGAAAATACCAAGTTGGTGTTTTCTCCTCACGCTTACCGTTTTTATAGGTTCGCTCTGCTTTAATGGAATGCGTAATGTTTGCATCAGAGATTTCAATGTTCTGTACCTCCAGACGGAACTGACGTTTCCAGCCAGTTGCACCAAACACTTCGCAGACCTTACAAAGCCCATTGTTTGGCTTTTTGAGATCATATAAGCATTCTTGCTCAGTAGGATCGCACACCTGGCCCCCAAAACCTCGTACTAATGCTTCCATCCACCAGCGCAAGCTACCAAGGATGCTAGTTTCGTGAATGCGATCGCACTTCCCAGCCTCAATGCCACCTGTCCAGATTGGAGTAAGAGTCTGAATTTTTACTTCCATTGCCACTGTCTGATACCCTTCACCAAGAATATCTAATTCTTAGGCATCTGGCTATAAAAGTAACTTTCCTACTTCTCACATTGGTTTCAGTCCCCTTGCGGGGTAATAGTCTTTGGAAACTCTGGTGCTGTGTCTATCTCGTGGATCGAAGCTGTCCGGTTTAATGGGTAGGGCAGGGATATTGCTACCCCTTTCCCCCCGACAAACCGGACAAGCAAGTTAACCAAGCATCCGGCTTTAGCAAATCCTAGAGCTACCAAAGACTCAGTTCATCATCGAGTTCAGAATTGAGTTTCTGTACTAGAGAATGTATTTGTTGATGACAGTAATAATGCACTAATTGCAAATTAGCATAACTATCGTTACCGCCTTGATGACAAGGAATTTTATGGTGCTTTTGTATGGGTTCATCATTGAGTAATGACTCCCCGCATACAGGACACTTGAATCCTTGTTTTTGGGCAAGCTTCTGGTAACTAGGAATTAAACTTTTAGATTTAATACTCTGCCGATTTTCCCAATAAGATTTTAACTCTGGGTCATCCGTAGAATAGGCACCCTTGACCATTGGATGTCTCCTAATATTGAACCAGCTAAACTTGAGCAGATGCTTTCCCGTGCGCTTGTTGCCAAACACCCAGTAATCGCTTCTATCAAGATTTAGCCTTCCCCAATAACGACGGTTACACCAAGATTGATTTTTCTTAGCGTGCATTCTTTTGGCGTACCTTCTCTCCCTAACAAACATCCATCTATCTAAAGAACTGAATATTTGTGAGGAAACTACAGTCCGATAATAGTTAGCTATTCCCCGAATAATTGGGTTTAGCTTGCCTATGACAAAATCAACACTACAACTTTTATTATCAAGCCATACTTGTTTGATTTTATCCCGGATATTTTGCAAAGATTCAATGCTAGGTTTGATTAATACTTTCCTACCTGTTTTGGTAGTGGAATCAGGATATTGTCTGATATGAAAGCCTAAGAAGTTGAATCCATCCAACAGCCGTACTATGTGGGTTTTTGACTCCGATAGGGTTAAACCTCTAGCAAACATAAACTCTTGGAGGGTATCATGGGCTTTGACAGCATCTTCCCGACTTTTGCAGAACACCACCAAATCATCGGCGTAGCGTACAATACCTCGGTCGCCAATTGTATGACCGTTTTTATCGTAGCGAATGCCGAGAGCAGATTCCATACCATGCAAAGCTATATTCGCAAGTAGAGGTGAAATAATTCCACCTTGAGGTACTCCAGCATTGGTATTATGGAAAACACCTTTATCCACATATCCCGCATTCAACCATTGTTGGATTAATTTTCTGGCTGGAAAATTACCAATGGCATTAATTAGCGGTACATGAGAGATGTTATCAAAGCAACCTTCGATGTCCGCATCTAACACCCACTTTTTAGTGGAGTTGGCTTTTGACATTGAATGTATCCTTTCAATCGCATCATGGCATGACCTTCCAGGTCTAAAGCCGTAGGAAGTACGCTCAAAGTGCGCTTCCCAATAGGGTTCCAAAGCATTTTTGACGATGGCTTGGAGACATCTATCGACAATACAAGGTATTCCGAGTGGTCTTTGTTTTCCATTAGATTTACGGATATATACCCGCTTGACTGGTAACGGCTTCCAAGGAATAAATTTGGTGAGAATATCCACCAACAACCCTCTGGCTGCCGGGGTTTTTACCAGTAATCTATCTACCCCTGCTGTTTTACTGCCTTGGTTTAATTGCGTTACTCTTCTAACGGAAAGTAGTATATTAGAGTAGCTACGCATAAGTAGCTTTTGAAGGCTGCCAACCTTTTTCAAGTTACCGCCAATGGTTGCCTTGAAAATTCTCTGTCTTAGTCGCCTAACTACTCGGAACGCGTTTCTCCAGTTCACGCTATTCCAGTCAGTAGTTCTTCCGGTTACGTTCACAATTTTTAATTGCACCTAACTTTTCCCGAAGAAGTTCGGTTTCCGTTGCATTAGACTTCAAGGGATTCACTCGCCACACGTCGGCACTCTTTCAAGTTGGTTATTTTAACCTATCTGCCCAGTTATTTATTCCTGTTGCCTTTCGACATAGCAGCATTCGCTTCTTGTGGCATCTTACACCCACTGGGGGATTAAAGCTGGATTACTCCAATCTCTACTTTTGACATCGACCTAGTTAAAAGACCCCGTTGGGGTTCCTACGTATCACACGCGAGAGATGCAACTAGCTTGGGTTCCCTCTATACACCGGGGGTTCTTGGTGTCTACTGATTCTGAGGATTGGGCAGAATCACTTTACCCCTTTTACCGTCTCAGCCGTTTTCGGTAATTCCTCTTCACGATGCCTCTACGAGGATTCACATCTGTTAACCCTGTCTAGTTTTACCCTAGCGCTTCACCTAACTGTGCGGCTTGCTGATGTCGCGCATTTTACCCTCTAGCTCTGAAACATCGCAGTTACCCGCAATGCCCCTTCGGGCGGGTACTGGCTTTTGACACTTGCCACGAGTTTTTCTGAGGAACTCACTCTCTACGTGCAACCGATAGTCGCACCAGTCCCCTTGCGGGGTAATAGTCTTTGGAAACTCAATCGGTGGAAATCGATCCAGATGCTCAACAAGGTTTCAGTCCCCTTGCGGGGTAATAGTCTTTGGAAACTTTATGTAGTAAATAAGTGTTTGTTAGAAATTGGATTGTTTCAGTCCCCTTGCGGGGTAATAGTCTTTGGAAACTCTAAGATTCCCTTTTTTACTGGGTACAATACTTTACGTTTCAGTCCCCTTGCGGGGTAATAGTCTTTGGAAACTGACACAAGTCAATTTGGCGATATTCTTCAGCGATGTTTCAGTCCCCTTGCGGGGTAATAGTCTTTGGAAACCGAGAGATCCAGCCCACTGCTTGACATTGGCACTGTCAGTTTCAGTCCCCTTGCGGGGTAATAGTCTTTGGAAACCTGATGACACCAATGAACCACCAGACCCCGACGACGTTTCAGTCCCCTTGCGGGGTAATAGTCTTTGGAAACTCTACAGTCATCTCTTGCATAGTTTTAAATCTTACTGGTTTCAGTCCCCTTGCGGGGTAATAGTCTTTGGAAACCGCTCCATCTGAAACTGTTACAGAGCAGGCTTCCTGGGAAGCATTTTGGCGAACCTCAAAAATAGGTCGATTTCAGCCGCTCTTATTGCGACTATTTTCAACTTCCCTTAACACTGAAACTGTGAAACTATTTACTTGTCAAGGTTCTGGCGATTTTGGCAGATCCCCAGGGTTTTTGACCTCGCTTCGACTTGCCAAATATCAAACTGATTTCATAATCATAAGATGTGTATTTATTATTGTCTATGAGTTTGCGGAGATTTAATCTCCAACACCATATTCTCGCTCAATCAAACCCAACAATTTCTCTTCCACAGCCGTTAAATAAGGCCGATTCAGCTTCCCCAATAACTGCAACAGACTTTTGACTGTCTCCAAAGAGCGAATCGGAATACACTCGACCAATGCGATAAGCCTAACGGCATGG